>JANODD010000029.1:0-15442 GCA_031412515.1 Planctomycetia bacterium
GCCAGCCATGCCAGGTCCAGGGACCCGTCTCGGCGAGTTGAAACAGGGGCAGCACCGTCTTGCTGGTGAACGGCGTGCCGTCGTTGAGCGTGTCCATTTGGATCGAATTCGTGCCACCCTCGAAGTGACACGTCGCACAGCTGTACCACTGATCGAGACTCCGGCGAGCATCGAAGAAAATGGTTTCTCCTTGCCGGGCCAGCGATGGTTCGGCCGCGGAACCCAGCAATAGTTCTCGCTTTACTTCACGCGATTTCAGGTCAACAACCTGCACGCTGTTTTTAAAGTAGTTCGCGACATAGACGGTTTGATCGTCCTTGCCGATCTTGATTCCCTGCGGCCGGCCGCCGAGGTCGATGCGAAAGAAACGATCCAGCACGGGGCTGTCTTTTGGCAACTCTTCTTGCGAGATCATTTTATCCGCATTCTTATCGAATTTGCTAATCGCTTCGCCGAACGGTTCCATCGTAATCCGTTCACCGGGATCGCCGCCCGGTGTCCATGTCGCAACATAGATCATCCCTTTGTGAATTACAGGCGTCGAATCCACGATGCGAGAAATACCGCTGTACCACCACAGCTTTTCACCCGTGGCTGGGTCGTAAGCGGCTAACTGCAACGAACCTGCAACCAAGATTTGCTTCTTGCCATCGCGTTCAAGTACGAAGGGCGTTGAGTAGCTGCGAGTCGCTTCGCTCCGAGCAACTTTCCAAACCACTTCGCCGCTCTTCTGATCCAAGGCAATCAAAAAACTATCGATGTCATGGTCCTCATTCAGAATCACTTTATCATCGACTAGGATCGGAGAACTCGCCGCTCCGAACTCATCTTGAAACGGACCGAGCTTTCTTTCCCATAGCAATTTGCCATCCAAATCGTAGGACAACATGCCATAGCTACCGAAGAAAACAAAGACTTGCTTTCCGTTGCAGGCTGGACTGGACGTTGCGGTGCTGCCCGTCGCATGCACCGGTTCAAAATTCTTCGTAGGCGCAACCTGCCGCCATCGGAGTTTACCTGTTTCACGATCGAGAGCGACAGTTGCCAACTCTTTCTCTTCAGCTTGAAAAGTCGTCAAGTAAATCGCATCACCACAAGCGCATGGCGTTGAATGCCCTGGTGGCAACGAAGTGCGCCAAAGTAGCTTCGCATTATCCTCAAAGTTCGACGGTAATGCCTTGTCATCTTTAGAGACACCGAAGTCATGCCGAAAGTAGACCGCATCCTGCGCGAGGATCGCTTCGTTGCTCGCGAACCAAGTCAACAGTAATATCGTTTTCAGGAACTTCATGGAACTCTCGCTGCTTCGACGTGTCAATTTGGATAAATCACCAAGATTGAAAACACAGAGGCCAGAGAAAATAGCCCAAACAGAACCTCTGTGGATCTCGGCATTTTGTTATGCTGCGATTTTAGCACGCGATCTGGATTGGTGACAGTTCGCGGACTATTTGATAGCGACCCCAAGCGTCAATCCAAAGCCGGCAGTTGCCCGCGGTTCAGCCAGATTAAAACCATCGGCTAATCTTGCCCCCATCTATGTACCGATGCGTAGACCTCGTGCGTCAAAAGGTGTCGTTATTTAACGATCAGTTGTCGCCGAACAACGCGTTCAAACGGTGGCGTGAGATTTGCAAGAAAGCTCTTGTCGCATTTGCAATTCCCTGATTTGAGTGCCGTACCAAGATTTCGGAGTTTTGCGACGAGCGTGTAATTTCCAGAACGATCTAGCGGAATTTGTCCTAGATAGGTTCCGATTGCCAGGGCCGACGACAAACTGCTGTTGGACACCACACTTGAAGCCGGGTATAGCTTGGCAGTGGCTCGATCCTCATTCAGCTCGTTGGATGTAGCATTCACCAATGGCGCTAAGTTGTCGATTGGGTTGTCGAATAAGGCGAAAAGCTTTAATCCAATCGCTGAAGCGTCTTTTGCTACAACGTAGTCAAAATCGACTTGCAAGCGTTTGTTTTCCGAGATTGCAATCAGTGCAACCTTTGTCTCGCTAGGTAAGTTACGGAGTACGCGTGCTGTCCAAACGCCTCGACTAGGGTTTGTGATAGTATGCAGTGCGCCGCTACCTTCGTCGTTTTCATTTCGCCGTCTAGAAACGATTGTTCCCTCAGGCGATATGAGTACGAGTTCGACCGCTCTAGTCGAACTGAGCATGAAAGTAAGCCGTTCACAGCCTTCCTCCACATAAAAAGGGAGATCGCGGCCTACACTGAGTGGTAATTCACCGACTCGCACTCGCATGATCGCATCCTTCCCCGCCGTCAGCGACATTCCATCATGCTTTGCGAGTTCAGCCATAGAATGCCAGACCATCTCCTCATAGCCAAGGATTCCAGCGTTCTCAATCAAATCCGCCGACAAAGTGAGTATAGCAGTCTGTATTGCAAAAGCACCGTCATTTGCGTCGCTGATAGTTGGCACAAAGTTCGCAACGCCTCCAGTTTCGCGAGCAAACGAATCTAACTCGGGCGAGCCGCTGCCAATGACAACAGGGTACGCGTGCACATCGAGTTGCCTCAACTGTATTGCAAGCTCTTTCAGCGAGTCGCCATCAAGTCCATTTTCGGTAATCCATACTAATGTCTGGTTAGCCGCAAGCGGCATTTTAGAGAAAACCCATGGAGCTTGATTGGCCGCCACCCTTAAGCCTACGACCGGTAGGGTGAGTTTGGCAAGCACGGCAATGATTTGAAGACGTTTTTGGTCCGTGTCCACCGGTTGAAGGTCGAACAAGATTTCGCCACTGGCGCCCACTAACCCCATCGAACTTCTAGTTTGTCGGCAGTAGTCAGCCCAAGTCGCGAGGGCGTCGACAATTCCAGCTAACTTGGCCTTCGAAGCCGAAGTGATGTCCAAGACAAACAGAAATCTCTGATGCCCGAGCAACTCTTCCCAAACGACTTCCATGTGCCCCACATCAGAAAAAGTTCTTTGCGGAGACGGAACTACTAGTTCGGCAAAGGGTGGTGTCTTAACTATAGTGTTCCAGCACGAACACTTGTTCCTAACCTGCTGAGTATTGCCGGACGTCACATCGTGATTTGTCTCATCGCAAAACTCATTTACGGTTCCCGAAGTTATTAAACCTGAAGTTGGGTCAATCGAATCGCCGAACTGAGGCTTGTGTTCCATAATACAACGCTGCGTACTTGGATCATTGCTGCAGAAGGCAGGGTCACTTGAAATCGTTTCGTACTCGTCACCGAGATTGAACGCGTGGTGCCCAAACTCATGAACAACAATGTAAGGGTGAAACCTTTCGTCGCCACACAGATACATCTTGCTGCCCGTCAGCGATTCTCCTTCGCACTCGTAAAGATATGCGTCCGCACCATTAGAACCGAGCGAATTGTTTGCAAATTGAATTTTACCAAACTGCAATTGGCCGTCGGTAGCGTGGAATAGAATCTTTGAAGCTTGAATAAAGGACTGCTTCCATTGTTCCATCACCACTTGGTTAGCGTCGTGGCGAACGGATAACTTCAAATTGATTTTGCCATCGGAAAACTTGGCGTTGTAGCGGAAAACGGTGCTCCAACTAAAGAGCTTCTCAATCACCCAATCGCCAACGTTCGACATGCTTGTTCCATTCATCAATCTCATCCCCTGAGCAAGTAAACCAATCGGCATGTTTTTCTAGCAGCGACCGGTACTGAGCGACCTGTGTTTTCGGTGAAAGTAGTTGTAAGGTGCCACGCCGATCCAAATTCTTACCGCGATAAATCTCATATAGCTGTCTGAGTTCGTCGGGTCTGCGTGTGTCACCCGTTAATGGCCACAGATACGCTGTATTCTCATCGGATGCAGTCAAAAGAAACTTTTCGGCTGGATGAAATCTAGCGCGTCGGACGGTTGCGCCGCTATAGAGAGGTGGGGAAAGAGGGGACTCCGTGAACAAATCCCAAATCATTGAGAATCCAGTATGGGGGCCCAACTTCGCAGCCCGCCCTCTGCCGCAAACCGCAATCCATTCTCGGCGAGGATTAAACTCCGCATAGGAGATGCTGGCACCAGCCATAGAAATCCTCGTTTGTTTTTCGATGCCCTGGTCCTCATCTCCAAATTCCCATACTTGGAAACTCTCGGTCGAACTGGTTGTAACAATAAAGTGATCGTCGGCGCTAAATTCACCACTGACAACTACGCCGGAATGCTCCAGCTGTATTGGTGGCTCATTTCCATTTATAAGTGCAACTTTGGCAACTCCGTCGCTGCTACAACTAATCGCCCATTTGCCGCCATGGCTGACTTGACAATAAGTGACAATCCCGTCACTTGAGAAAATCCTTGCGGATAGATCGTTCGAAGTTGTATCCCAGATTCGAAAGGTTTTGTCAGTGCTGGCCGAAAGCAAATGACTTCCCGCGGCCTTCAGCGAACGAATCTCGCCATCGTGCTTCAAGTCAAAAAGGGGTTGCTGAGAAAATGCCTTCCATGCGAGAATAACGCCAGCACTATCTCCAGTAAACAATTGATCATACTTATTGAAGGACAATCGAAGAAGTGGGTTGTCATGCTTGAATGGGGTTCCGATCATTTGCGCATTGTTAGCATCCCAGACCTTCGCAGTACCGTCCGCAGAGGCCGTTGCGACGAGATTGCCTTTGTCATTGAAGTCGACATCCAATACGTCTGCATCGTGTTGCAGAGGTGGCCCTAGCGGCTGGCCGTTCGTCACGGTCCACAATTGGCCACTGCCGTCGCGACTGACCGAGGCGACTTTTGAACCAGTTGGATCGAACTTTGCATCGACGATCGGACCTTGATGCCGTAGAGAAGTGGCGGCAGGCATCGTACCTGCCAGATCCCATTGCTTGATAATGCCTTGACTGTCCGCCGTAACTACAATGCGATCGTTAGCCGCGATGGCAATCTGCGTCGCCGTCTCACCAGCGGGCAAGTCGGTGCAAAGAGGGGTCGCATATCTGAGCCATGAAAGCCGCACATTTCCGTCCCGATGTGCGGTTGCGATGAAATGTTCGCCGAATGAAAGTGCCGACGAAATTGGTTCTTTGGGATGAACGACTAGCGGATTGACTTGACGATCGCTAGTAACATCCCACTGCAGGACATGTCCATCGGACATAGTACCCAGGACAACGTCTTGGTTCCGCAACCAGTGAAGTCGTTGAATAGAAGCACCAAACTTGCGAGCGGTCCCGATCTCTTCTCCGCTTATTACATCCCAAATGCGAACTAACCCGGAGACATCGCCAGACACCAGGCGTTGTCCCTCACTGTCAAACTTGATTTGATTCGCATGAACATCGTGTGCGAAGGTGTGAACGACCTGCTTTGTAACAAGATTCCAAACGCTTATCACACTCGGGGACGTTGCGGTCTGTCGAGAAACAGTCGCGAGAAATTCTCCATTGGGTGAATGCTCAATAAAGGTCACATATTTGTTGTCGTGTATCAGATCAGAAACGAAGTCGCCTTGCAGTGTCCATAGTTTCACATGTCCAGCGTGGTCAGATGTGGCGATAGTTTGGTTGTCGTCGCTGATAGCAAAGCCCGCCACAGTTGCATCGTGGCTCAGGTGGGCGATCTGATTTCCAGTGGCAACACTCAACAAGTAGAATCCTTGATCCGCTCGAGCAAGAATAACCTGTTCGTTTTTAGAGATCTTTGCGTCAAAGACTGGCTCACCACAATCGAACTTTCTAACCTGGTCGGCTGAATTTTGTGTTGGATAAAAATAGATGGAACCGGACTCTGTTGCGGCAAAGTAGTGCTGGTCGTGGTTGAACATTCCAAGCGAAACGACCCTGCTATCAACAGTCCATAATCCTGTAAGAGTTGGGCACTGGCCTGAAACCATGTTTGTCCGTAAGCGGTGAGCCGCCGGGTCGTTTATGTCGACCTCTGCTGCCTGCAAATACCAGAGCATAGAATCGATGTATTTGTTGTCGAATAAGCTATGAGTTCCATTGGCAAGAAACAATCGAACCAAACGCTGAACGCTGACCGAATTGCTCCGCTGGGCCTCTTCAAATCGCTTCTGAGCGTCGAAATGCAATGTGCGCTCCCGTAACGCCCACATCAATGAGATGGTGAGAGTCAGAATTGATAGGCCGACGGCAAGAAATGACAATGATGCGACCAAGGGTCGCCTTCGGCACCATTTGACTAATCTACGGAGACTTGAAACCGGCCTAGCGCGTATGGGTTCATCATTCATCCAGCGTCGCACCTCATCCGCCAATTCGCCAGCGGACTGGTACCTTTGGTTCGGCTCCTTGCTCATTGCCTTGAGCGTGATCGTTTCAAGATCCCGAGGCACATGTTCATTGATTCTAATTAATCGCGGAGGCTCATCATGAACAAGTTGATGCAGCAACATTCGTTTGCTGCCTCGGAATGGCAGTTCCCCGCACAGTAAGCGATAGAACATAACGCCAAGACTGTACACATCGCTACGAAAATCAACCTGGTGGGACATCCCTTGGGCTTGTTCAGGAGACATGTACGCGGGCGTTCCCAAAACTTCTCCAAAGGCCGTAATGGCTATTTCAGCGCTGCTGTCCCGAGCCAATCCAAAATCAGTAACATGAGGATTCAGTTGCGAATCGAGCAAAATGTTGCTGGGCTTGATGTCTCGATGAATAATGTGATGTTCATGCGCATGCGTAATTGCGTCGCAAATATCCAACATCATTTTCGCACTTTCGCGATAGGACAGCCGTCTTCCGCTGATCAAATCAGCCAGCGTTAGTCCATCCACGAAGTCGGAAACAATGTACGGCATGCCTTTTTCTTCGGCGACGTCGTGGACATGAACAATGTTGGGGTGTCGCAATCGACCTGCATTTTTGGCCTCTCGAAAAAACCTCTCCTTCTCCAGCTCACCGATAAAATAGTTTTCGCGTGGTATCTTGATGGCGACAAACCTCGCCAGCCTTTCGTCCCAAGCTTTGTAAACTACACCGAATCCCCCTTGCCCAAGTACCGCGACAACTGGAAAACGCCCTATTGTCTCAGGAATATGTAATTTCACCGAAATGCTGCAAGTAGCCTCGGTATCGACCGTTACGTTGCTGCCACAGCCGCCGCAGGTAACTTCAATCGTTCCCTTCTGTTCGACGACCTGAAGTTTGTTGCCACAGTGCGGGCAATCAAATCTCCGGGCGGCCTGCGCGATAGTTTTAAAATGAGCACCATACTGAGTTACGCTCGCACCTCCCAAGGCGGATCCGTAACTAACCGCACTTGCCGCTTGATCAGATTGAAAGCGCGCATGAAGCAAATCGATCACGCCCAGTCGATTGGCAAGCTGGGGACCCAAATGCGGGTGCTCAGAAACGATTTGATCTCGATTCGGGGAGCGACCTTCGATCAAATCGTTGAGATACCGATCTGCAATCCGATCGATTTGCAGATCTCTATCAGAACGGTTCGAGCCATCATGAGTTTCGGACATGAGACTTGCCTATCGATGTTTATAACAACCTATTCCCAGTTCGCTTTCTCGGGTTGGCCATCGACGCATTCCAACGTCCCATCAACACAACGAGGGATTTTACCGAAGTCACATGGGATGCTTCCAGCGCCAGCACAGTCACCATCTCCGACGCACTCCCCGACAGGCAGCCCTATATCTACAGATAGGGTCTGCATGGTCAGTTCCGTGCCCATTGCTGCCGCTTCGGTCGACGGATGAAGTTCGAACTTCAAATGGAATCTTCCACTGCCGTTGTCGCCCGCTCCAATTGCCACTTCGCAGACCTCGAAGGTAAAGCGATATCCAGCCGGAGCTTTGAATATCGAATTTTTCTCGCTGCCCAAGGCGCCAACCGGCACGTCTGCTGTTGCCATGAAATGTATTGTGGCAGAATTAGGACCCAGGTACTGAAATATGACCGATACCGATTTGTCGAACGGGCCCAAGGAGTAATAACGGTGAAAATGAGACATTGCAAACTCCAATTTCTAGGTTTAAAACAAACGAACACTCCAGCGAACCGAGGTGCTAATTGATGCTAATTACTGAGTGACTGCTCAATTTGTCGAAGGGCCCTATCCAATCGGTAGCGGACCTGTTCGAGTGTTAACGACGTATCCTCTGCAATTTCGTGCATGGTTTTGCATTCGTGAAACTTCATGAATAAAATCCGAGCTTCGACCGCTGGCAGTCTAGCAATCGCGGCCTCCATTCGAGCCAACTCCTCACTCTTTGCGGCGATGGCGCTAGCAGTCTTACTTTCGTCGTACGACAAATCACGGGGATCGACGTCCGCAACGTTTTGCCCAGCACCCCTTTTCTGAGCGCGTCGCTTTTCAATGACCGTCAAGATGACATTCTTAGCGGTAATCCTTAGCCACGAGCGAAAAGTCAACTTAACTAGGCCGGGGTCACTACAACATTTAAAGGTATTTATTTTGCACCAAACCCTTAACCAAACCTCTTGGCTCAAGTCTGATCGGCTTAGCTCTGCAGCATCAATAATTTCCATACGTGAACACACCCCTTCTACGATGTAACCAAAATGTCCTATGATAAAATCTAATGCTTGAGGATCACCCTCTTGCGCGCGCGAAATCGCATTGTGAATTTCATGATCGTTGACGGACATTTTGCTAACTGATGAAACAGGAAACGCTCACCGAACTGTGAAAAATTGTGGTGGATTTTTCCACAATTCCTGTCACTTATCAACCAGCCGACTTTGTGAAGAGTTTTAACTGGGAGCCAGCGGCGACGCTATAACCCGCCACTTACGCTGACGGACAGCGTGAAAAACCTGCCTAAAACCATGCGCGATTCCGCAAGGAACCGCAATTTAAGTCGCTGCCGCTGACGTAAGCGGCAGGTGTGTGCGTCGCCGCCGCTGGCTACTGGTTATATTAAACGACTCTAGGCCGAGATGGCCTACCGTCTTGCAACTCATGCCAGCGCACCACAATCTCAAGCGCAGTTCAAATTGTGTCGAAGCATTTGTTCTGCGAAGCCCCGGTGTTCCAATCTCCTTTTACGCGAGTCCTGGGATCGGTTCACCATAATAAATTTGATGTGGCCGGTTGGCTGCATCATGCCAGATCGCAGTTTCTGGGATACCGAGCGCGTGATAAATAGTGGCTGCAAAATTCTCTGGCTTCACAGGCGTTTCAGCCGGATAGGCACCATGCGCATCGGTCTTGCCAACGACGTTTCCACCTCGCACGCCACCACCCGCAAAGAATACCGATTGAGCTGCTCCCCAATGGTCGCGGCCTGGCAACTTGTAAGCAGCCGGTAGCAAAGTGATTTTCGGCGTCCTTCCAAACTCACCGGCCATCACAATCAACGTCTCGTCTAGTTGCCCGCTTGCCTGTAAGTCATCTAGCAAAGCTGAAAGCGCTCGGTCCGTCGGCGGAAGCAATGAATCTTTTAAATGTGGAAACGCGTTTCCGTGAGTGTCCCAAGTTTCGTCGTTGCCAAGGTTGACTTGCACCAAGTTCACACCAGCGCCAACCAATTGTCGGGCCATCAAGAGCGACCAACCAAAGGCGTTGCGTCCATATCGATCTTGAGTCTTGTCATCTGCCTTAGTCACATCGAGAGCCTGTTGAATCTTCTGCTCTGTCAGCAACGAGATCGCACCCCGCCTCAGCCGATCAAAGGACTCGGTACTTGCATATTGTGCCAGCGCCTGTCGTTGAGCTTTGAGCGATTCGAGCAACTGCAGTCGGCCCGCGACCTCTTTCATTCCCAATCCCTGTGGCAACGTTAGTTGCGGGGCTTGAAAGACACGTTGATCCGGCTTGCCGCGATCCTGATGATCAAAACCATATTGCGGAAAGGCTCCGTACGACGTGGCGTGAAATGGTGAGGCTTCCACAAGCCACGGGTCATGCTGAGCACCCATCTCGCCGGCATGCTGTCCCGGAAGTATTCGACCGGAGTTATGCACCAAACGTTCAGGTAACATGACTGAAGGTGGCAAGTTGTTGCGACCTGGCAATGCACGACCGACTACCGATGCAATCGAAGGCCGATCAGTTCGACTTGGAGCGTTCGGATTAAATCCAGCCGGCATCTGTGACTGACCAGTCAGCATAATGTGATGCGCTGCCGAGTGATCATTGGAACCATGCGTCAGTGATCGACAAAGTGACCACAACTCACTCCGTTCGGCCAGCAATGGCAAGTGCTCGCAAATCTGAAGCCCTGGCGTCCGCGTCGCAATCGGCTTGAACTCGCCGCGTACATTTTCTGGCGCGTTAGGCTTCATATCAAAGCTCTCATGCTGAGCCAGACCGCCTGAGAGAAAAATGAAGATGCACGATTTGGCTTTGCCCGCCGGCATCACACCGCCCGTCGCCGCATTCGCTTGCCGCAAGCCGGTCAAGTGATTCATCCCAAGTCCCAGAATCCCGATTGCACCAGCTTGGATGGCCGTTCTTCGAGCGATTTGCGGGTGATTCCATAAGTTTGGCGTTTGCATGATCACAACTTCAATCGGGTCTCGGATGATCGGTCCGTTTGATCATAACGTGAATTGCTACCCAAATGCAATTCATTCAGAATATTCTGTATTGAACGAAGTGTTAGTGGGTCGCATTCTGCCGGATACGACCTGCGGTTGTTTTCTTCAAATCTCATCACGAAGTTGCTTTTCCCGAACAAAAACGAGTAACATTGCAAGGCGAGCTCAGACTCGCCGGCTTACAATACCCTTGCTTCGGTCGCATCCGGCAGAAGCGACCTACCAGAAAGAACACCATGCGAATCGCACCTCTTCTGTTCGGACTTTCCATGCTGCTTTCAAGCGTAACCGTCAGCATAAATACCCATGCTCAAGAGCCCAAACCGACAGATCGTGAGCTGTTCGCAATCTTGGCTTGGAATACTGAGATCGGCGGAAGTGAAATTGCGACGATCAAAGAACAATTGAAGGGACTCGAGCCGTACGATATTCTTGCGCTGAGCGAAGTGCCAAAGAAGTCGGCAAACGAATTTTCGAATCGCTGGGGTAAAGACTCGTCGGTTGTTGGCGAAAAAGGTGGCGAAGCCTGTTTATTGCTCGCTTGGAATGCCACCAAGTTCGAAAAGGTTAAAGCTGAAGAGTTGACCAAGTTCGAAGAACAAGAGTTTGCTCCGGGCATTCAAACCGCACCGCTCATCGCACAACTGCGTCACAAGCAAAGCAAGCAAGAATTTATCGTTGTGATGAATCATCTTGCCCGCGGGAGCGCTGAACTGCGCAAACGGCAAGCTCTCATCTTGGTCGAATGGGCTAAGAAGCAATTGCTGCCGATCATTGCCGTTGGCGGATACAATTTTGACTACGACATCCCAACCAAAAAAGGCAACGAAGCCTTTGACGCTTTTATCAGCGATGGCACATGGAAGTGGATTGAACCCAAGCAATTGATCGATACCAACTGGGCGGATCGCAATCGCGACGGCAAGGACGATTATCCAGACTCTATGCTTGATTTTTCTTTCGCGGCCGGTCCTGCTAAAAAATGGACCTTGCAGTCGGAGATAGTTGTTCGTGACGGAGATTTTCCAGACAACGAGAAAACTTCCGATCAGCGACCTATTCGAACCACCGTCATGAGTTGGTGAGCACTCTTTGAAGTCATGAATACTCGCGTCTCAGCGAGGCACTGTCGCCTTTTGCTCCGCAAAAGTAGCGTTGGGCCTGACATTAGCATCGATGGCTCGTTTCGGCGCTGTCGTACTAAGTAGTCATCGGATCCACAAGGACCAAAGGTTTGAGCTGACGGTGAAGTTGGACCACAGCTGAGGCCGCCCACTTGCGGTCACTTCAATTAACAAGCCGGCAAAAAGATGTGCGGTAAAAATGAAGATGACGGCATGGTCTGAATTTTTTTACCGCACATCTTTTTGCCAGAATCGCATTTGGCAGTACTAGCCGATCTTTTCCAGCGCGATGTAAACTTCTTCAAGAGTCTTTTCGCCAAAATTGGAAATGCTCAGCAATTCCTTCGGCGTGCTACGGAGTAAACTTTCGTTTAAGATAGAAGACTGGAATATCGCCCAACTTTTGCATCACGACTCAATCGACTTATTGCAAAGTTAATCATGCGGAATGCAATTACACTTCCAGCGTTTGCAGCAGCAATCTTCGTTACGTCCGGAGTTGCTCTACCGCAAGGAAAGGTCAGTCCAGCTTTACGCGAGCGACTGGACCGCCAATTCGCGTCAGCGCGTCCTCAGCCTGGAGACTATCTACCCACAATTGAATTGATGCAACTGGATGATGACGATAAGCCGGAGCTGAAACTGACATCGGAGGAGGAACTGGAGCAGGAACCGCAGACAACCCTTCTGCGATACGCAACTCGGGGTGATGCTTGTCTAATGATCACTGCCTCGCTGACGTGTCCTAAAACCCGCAAACACTTTCCAGCTCTTCAGCAGATTAAAAGGAAATATGGAGATCGACTTGGCGTAGCGGTTGTTTATGTCGTCGAGGCTCATCCCGAGCACGACATTTGCCCTTATTTGGGAGTCGTGGATATCACCGACGCTAACTTGCGCGACAACATCCGCTTTAGGCAACCGACAACGATGGCTGCCCGAGTTGAAGTGGCCAAAGGATTTGCCAAGCGTTATCCAATCAACGGAGCTTTCCTCGTAGACTCGATGGACAACATCGCGTGGCGGTCGCTAGGCAAGTCACCCAACATGGCTCTTCTGGCAGATGGCGATGGACGAGTCGTTTACCGGCAAGGTTGGGTCGAGCCCGAATCGCTGGATCTGGAAATCGATAAGCTCTTGAAGTCCACCCCTAAAACTTATGGAATGGGGCCAGGAATGATGGCAGCTTATACGGATGACGAAGATCGACTTCCTGGAGAGGCAGTTGGAAATGATGTGACGGGTCGCATGCCATCAGCGGTAGAAGACCAGGGCCCGAGTCAGGCTTTGACGGACATCACCAAACGCCTTTCTCCAAATGGACCATCAGTTTGGAGTTTTGTAAGGTGGTTGGAAAAAGTTAACGACGATAAGTTACGTTTGCTGCTCAAACGCTATCCGACAGTTATCAACGAGAAATTGACCTACGGAGCTCACGACCACCTAAATACAACGATCCTAGAGATCATGATCGCCCGAGCGGATCTCGCGAAGGTCAAGATCGTCGTCGGCGCGGGAGCAGACCTCAATCTTGCAACTGAAGACGCGACGCCCCTGAATGCTGCGATTAAAGCAGGCAGTCTTGAAATAGTCGATTTCTTAATCAGCTCAGGCGCGAACGTCCGTCAGACTCGCCAGCGTACCAAGGTGAATGCTGTACACGATGCGTTGCTGCAGCGTAAACCTGACATCGCAAAGCGACTTGTCCAGGCGGGCCTGCCTTTGGACATTTTCAGTCGATGTGGCTTGGGCTTACTTGATGCTGTGGTAAAAGAGTTGGACGAAGAGTCCAGCAGCGGTCTGCTTTTCGATGAAGACGGAAATATCCCGCTTTCGTTTGCCATTGCCAACAATCATCCCGAGGTCGTTCAGTTACTGCTCGCCCGCGATATGGTCTATGACGCAGGTAAGCCGAATAGTCAGTCGCCAGTCGAAATGGCAGTTGGAAATCCTGACACGGCTATTCTAACGATGCTGCTCGGGCACGGTCTATCTCCGGATTCACATTGGGGTGCGCCTTTACTTGCGGCACTGGATGAAGATAAATACGAACACTTTAAGTGCTTAATGGCAGCTAAAGTTTCCATTAAAATTTCAACCGACGGTAGGGTGCGAAGAGGAAGAACTCCTCTGCATTTGTCCATCGATCGGATGCTGCCAACCAAGTTCGCCGCCGATCTGCTCGATTACGGAGCTGACATAGATGCCCTGACGACGGATTACGATGACGATGGATGCGGCCCGGAGTCGCCGCGCTCATCCCAAGAAACAGCATTGCATCTTGCTGCGAGGCAGTTGTTACCTGAACATGCCGCGTTTCTATTGGCTCGCAATGCAAAACCTGACGAACTTGATCAGTCCGGGCTCTCACCGCTTGCAGTTGCAATTCTCTGCACCTTACGCGCTGATGCAGATAAAGTTGACCGTGGATTAGCGACAATCAAAGCACTTGCTAAAGGCGGTTGTTCATTGAAAGTGAAAGATTCGCAGCTTGCTGATGTTCGAGATACTATTGCCGACGTACTTTCGAAACCAACTGCAAAAGCTCCAGAATCGCCGGTCGGTTGGAGGCTTGCATTTGAAGTTGAGCCAAAGAGGTACAGTGGGCCCGTTGGATTCGATGCTACCAAACTGAGTCCGAGTCCAGTGCTTACCAACATCCAGAAATTGCTTCATCTCTGCGAAAACACCCAGTGAAACATACAAAAACAACTCGAACGGGTGTTGAAAAACTGTATTTGTCAAAAGTCAATTAAAGTTAGTGGCCGTCCTAAGTCACCGAAAATAAATCGTCCAGATCCAGTCGAGCATCCGGTAAACATGTAGACGAAAGGATATGCGGGGCGACGGCGATCTCGATTTTACGGTACGATTTGCCATCGCTTTTTGAAAGCAGGTGAACGCGCGAAGAGGGGACATCGATAACCCAATACTCTTGCACGCCTGCTTCGGCATAGATATCAGCCTTTTCCTGCAAATCGGAAGATAGACTACTATCAGACACTTCGATCAACAGCATCACGTCCCGAGCTGTGGGGCGCGTTCGACCGTATCGGCGAGGCTGTAGCCACAGGATATCTGGCTCGGGGCGATTGTCGTCGCAGATGAATCCGCATTGCACACGGATGTTAGCTTGATTGTTGAGTGTGGATGTAATTGACCAGCGGGTAAGGTAGTCGATGTAATCGTCATGGATGGGGCCTGCCGGATTCATGAATCGCAACTCCCCACGAATCAATTCCACTTTTTTAGTTTTGATCAAGTCGAAGGCGCCACGGTCGACCATCGTATCGAACTCGGCACCAGTCAATTTTGCAAAACTCGTATTCATTGCTTTCCTCGTTGAAAACAAGCCAGGAGGTTCTAAGCATGGGTAATCTACCTTTTAATTTTCACTTTCAGTATTTCCAAGCAGTTCCTCGCAAGCCATGGACAGCTGGACAGCGGGCGTCTCGTCCGCAGTACAGCGAAGCGAGGGGTATAGGTGTGACTGAAAGGCACCTAGTGCCGTTTGCGGGCGAAACGTCCGCGATCCAGTGGCATGCGTTCACATTTCTAATCCCGATTGATCGTGTACTGCTCCAGCTTGCGATAAAGCGTTGCTCGGCTGACACCTAACAACTTGGTGGCATCGATGATATTGTTTTCGGTTCGCTTTAGAGCTTCCTTGATAAGTCGCTCTTCCCACACGTCCAGCCGCAAACTATCCAAATGATCGGTACCTACGTCGCGCAGCGATAGATCGCTGGGTTCAATCGTCGAACCATTTGCAAGCACAATGGCACTGTCGATTACGTTGCGAAGCTGACGAATGTTACCCGGCCAAGCGTATTCCTT
>JANODD010000030.1:0-27829 GCA_031412515.1 Planctomycetia bacterium
CTTACCGGTGATCGTCGCGTCGGGATTTATTGACGAGGTACTCCGCGCCCACGCAGGCAAAGCCGGGGTGAAAGCACTTATTTCCAAACCTTTTTCAGCGAAGACTTTTTGCGATCTTGTGAAACAATTGTTATATGAACAGGTGGATTGAGGGTTGAGATTCGTTAAAGAGCAGAACTGAAGAAGCGGTCGTGGTCGCTTCGGGCAAAAGGTGGTTCATCCGGAAATTGCGTACGTAGGGTTGGTTTTGTGTGCCACTGGTTTGCCACTGTGAGCGCAGGCGTCTACTTTGAATAGTGAGGAACTTTCCAACGCCATAAACGTAACCAGGGAATTCGCCGAAGTGTGAATCTCTACCAAGTGAATGTTCCGTGTAGCGTGACCACTCATCATCTGAAGGGTATTTACTAAACTAAGGGCTTTACTTCGATCACTTACATTAATGTTGATAATACCTGATGGACTTTTCGAGCACATGAATCACCTGCTTCGTTTCACTGGCCAAGCCAGTGGCACACGGGACATTTCGCCGAAGTACTCAAAATCCGGATGAACCCTATTATTGACACCGATGGCACCTGCTCTTCTTATCGGGCTCTTTTTAGCTGGTTATCCGGCCTAGATTTTTTTGCCCAACCATTTTTCTGCTCATTCTTGCTCGGGAGTTTGAGTTTTTGCCTACTCCTTATAATGGTTTGCAAGTCGGAGCCATATTCTTCCAAACTGTGACGTAGGGCTCTCAAATAGATTCGGTTTAGTAGAATCAATTCAGCGTACGCAGCAATGCGGCACGTAACTTGGGACTATTGCCCAAGCAAAACTACGCCTACAAGATCAACTGATAGTCAATATGCCAATTTTTTCCAGCCGCAAGCGCTTTCGCGAATACCTTCAAGAAGTCGAGGATCGGCGTAACGGCAAGTCGAAAGATGACTCCGCTGACAAAAAAAAGACGGCTCGACAACGGACTTTTTGGGAACTGCTGATCGCTTTCTGGAAGCAGCTAGGTGAACATCAGGGAAAGATCCTCTTCTCACTGTCAACGCTGACCGTGGCCACTCTGTTAGGACTACTTCCGCCCGCTGGAACAAAACTCGCCATCGATTATGTGCTGACCGAACCACCGCAACCAATGCCCAATTGGCTAACGTCAGTCGTCGGATCGCTCACTCGCATCCAGTTACTGTGGTGGATCGCCGGCTCGGTTGCGGTTGTAACGTTGCTACGCACCGCGATTCATCTGTGGGGGCGTTGGTATGCAACCAAAGCGGTCAACATGGTCCAGTCCGACGTCCGCCGCCGCGCGTTCGAGCACTCCCTGCGATTGCCGTTGCATCGAATCCAAGCGATGAAGAGCGGCGGGGCGACGAGCCTCATTCGTGAAGATGCAGGCGGTGTTGCCGAGTTGATCTTTAACATGCTCTACAACCCGTGGCAAGCGATCATCCAGTTGCTCGGCAGCCTCTGCGTGCTGGTCATTGTTGACTGGCGACTGATGGTCGGCGGCTTGCTTCTACTACCTGCCGTTTGGGTCACTCACCGGACTTGGATTCATCGCGTCCGTCCGCTGTACAAAGACATTCGAAATCGTCGTCAGCAAGTTGACGCTTCGACCACGGAGGCTTTTGGTGGCATCCGCGTCGTTCGCACATTCGCTCGCAATCGAACCGAGTCCAGTCGCTTTACGCGAGGCACGCACCTGTTAGCACGACAGCAGTTGATGGTGTGGTGGTCAACGCGCGTCATCGAAGTTGTCTGGGATGTCCTCATTCCAATCGCTTCCTGTGGTCTGTTGCTTTACGGTGGCTGGCAAATTCTTCGAAGCGAAATGACGCTTGGCGATTTGATGATGTTTTTAGTTTACTTAACCATGCTGCTCGGACCGATTGCTTCGATCGCGTCGAGCGCGATGCAGTTTCAAAACAACTTAGCGGGCCTTGATAGGGTGCTGGATCTATTGACCGAGCCGACGGAAGTGCCCGGCAACGATGGCGCTCGTGATTTACAGCGCAGTGAAGTTGCTGGCGCGGTGAAGTTTGACAACGTTAGTTTTCGCTATCCGAACGTTGAGCAGTTTGTATTGAGCGATGTGTCGTTTTCCGTCAAAGCGGGGAGTACCGTCGCACTCGTTGGTCGAAGCGGCGCCGGTAAGACAACGCTCTGCAACCTGGTTGCAAGATTTTATAACCCGTCGTCGGGAACCATTCACCTGGATGGAAACAATCTGAACGACATTAAACTCGAGTCTTATCGAAGGCTGTTGGGCGTTGTTGAGCAAGATGTTTTTCTTTTTGACGGTTCCGTTTTTGAAAACATCGCCTACGGTCGACGGGGCGCGACAATGGCCGAAGTCCAAGCCGCCACTGAGGCCGCTGCTGCCCGCGAGTTCGTCGAGGCGCTTCCGCAAGGCTTTGAAACATGGATCGGGGAACGCGGAGTCAAACTGAGCGGCGGCCAGCGTCAGCGCTTGGCCATCGCTCGCGCTATTCTCGCTGATCCTAAAATACTGATCCTGGACGAAGCCACTAGCAACCTCGATAGCGAGAGCGAGCGTTTGATTCAAAACAGTTTAAAGCGACTTTTGCAAGGAAGAACTGCCTTCGTTATCGCTCATCGCCTAAGCACGATCACTCACGCTGATTTGATCTTGGTCCTCGACGGTGGACGAATTGTTGAGCAAGGCACACATCAACAACTTCTAGATCAAGGTGGACTTTACAATCGGATGGTTGTATTGCAAACCGAGGACGTTGCGACGACCAAAAGTTCAGTCACTGCAAAGTGATCTACTAGTGCTTTGTCGAAATTTAATTTTAGGTTGGCACGCTCTGAGGGCTTTGCGATGGGCGTGGTGAACGTCGCTCAAACCACGCGTCTACTGAATTTCCAACACCGATTAATTCGCGACACAGAACACTTGATTCCCAATGCGAATGACAAAGCGGTTGCTAGCCACCGCATAACCGTAGAGTGTTGGGCCGCTAAACATGGCCGCAGCGTTGCGACGCTCCTCAGTCGATTCGCTGGCAGGTGCAGCCTCCTCGGGCTTTAGGTCTTCGGGACTCCAAAGTTGATTCTCGTCGAGGACTTTAAATTCGCGCCCGGCGGCAATGACGGTCGTTAGTCCATCTTTACCGAACCAGTAGATGCGATCGCCGACTGCATAGGGTGTAGCCCAACACGACTGCTTGGTCCGTTCGCGGTAGACGCTCGCGCCGGTCGCTGCATCAAAACAATAGATAACGCCCACGCGATTTATCCAATATGCCAGCCCGTTGTGAAGGATCGGAGATGCCCAAGCCGGTGAGGCTTCATCGGCGATCCACTTGCGCTCAACCTTCCATGTGTTGCCGTCACGAGTTACTTGCAACATGCAGTTGGATTTTTTGGCTGCGTCAGCGTTCTCGCCTTGTCGGCCAGCAGATGCAGCCACGAAAAAGTGGCCATCACCACAGTCAATCGGCGTTGTACCCGTGTTACCAACAACGTCCTTGAAGCTCCAAAACAAGTCACCGCTGGCCGCGTTGTAACCGTCGACAGAACCCGCCGAGCTGATGACCACTTGCGGCTCGCCAGCAACCGTAATGATGGCGGGAGAGCTCCAACTGCGGCGCGGCGTGCGTTCCGATTTCCAAGCCGTCGCGCCGGAGATTTTATCAAGGGCTATAAGAAAGCTGGGTCCGTCATGCTCTAATAAAACATAGCAGAACTTATCCGACTGGCATGGCGAAGCCGCCAAGCCAAATTCAGCGACAAGTGGCCCCAGCTCTGTGGCCAGTGAACGCTTCCAAAGTTCATTACCGTCATGAGAATAAGCCACGCAGTCACCGCTTTCGAACTGAACGATCACGCGGGTCGCATCGACTACAGGTGTTGGAGCAGCTCGGCTAACATACACACTGTTGGCGACCGGCGCTGAATTTTTCAAGCTCTTGCGCCATAATTCTTTGCCGCTTTCCAAGTCCAGGCAGATCGTATAAAACGTGTCTTTCTGCGGACCTTCGACGGATGTGACGAACACTAATTTGTCCCAAATCACGGGGCTCGATTGTCCGTGCCCAGGCAGTATTGCACGCCAAGCGATATTCTCAGTCGGTGACCATTTCATCGGCAATTGCTCAACTTTGGCAGCGCTCGCTCCAGCTCCTAGGAAAGCGGGCCAGGAGTCCGGAACCAGCGGTGTAAAGGTCAGGAGATAGAGAATGCCTAGTTTCAACATGCGAGGGACCAGTTCGGTGATTGGTGGAGACCAGATTCGGTTAGAAGAAGTCGGCCGAGGATTATAACATTGATGCAAATCAGGAACTGGCCTGTCGTGGCTGACGCAGCTAGCGCCAGTCGCGGACGCTGGCAGCAGCCGCCACGGTTGCATGGCGGAAAAAACTCCAACTGTGGCGTCAAATTCGCCGTACAAATGGTTGGGCAAAGACTGGCGTGATGCAATTTGATGGTAGAATTGAAGTACCGGTCGAGAATATCGAATGAGTAGGACTGTTGCTTTGCCCGCTCGGGAGACGATGGTCCCAAGCTCCGTAGTGTTTGGCACACAATGTGCCTCTCTGCGAGCCTTTTTGCGTTCTGAACCAAACTCGGAAAATGTGTTATGCGAAACTTTTGGAATATTGCGTTAGCTTCAGTTGCGTTGTTCGCAGCTCCTTGCTTTGGGCTTGCCGATGAAGGACTGTCCAAAATTGCCGATCCAGCGGTTCAGTACCGAACCATGGTCGACCGAGCCGTCGAGTACCTGAAGGTTCGTGGGCAAGCGGCTGATGGTTCGTTTTCGGGAGCTGTCGGTGTTGGTCCAACGGGATTGATCGTCAGTTCACTTGCCTCAGTGGGTGCGACGGCTGACGACCCGGCAGTTGCCAAAGCGCTCAAATATCTCGAGGCTAATGTGCAACCCGACGGCGGGATTTACAAACCCGAATCCAAGCACCGCAATTACGATACTTGCTTGGCGATGGTGGCCTTCGCAAGCGTCAACAAGAACGGTAAGTACGACAAGTTGGTAAAGAAGGCTGAAGCGTTTGTTAAAGACATCCAGTGGGACGAAGGCGAAGGTAAAGAGAAGAGCGATTCGTTCTATGGCGGAGCGGGTTACGGTTCTTCAGAACGGCCTGATCTTTCCAACACAAGCTTCATGATCGACGCTCTCAAGTCGCTTGGCAACGGACCGGACGACGAAGCGATTCAAAAGGCGTTGCAGTTCGTTTCGCGTTGCCAAAACCTGGAGTCACCGGCCAACAATACCGCCAACGCAGCCAAGATCAACGACGGTGGATTCTATTACACCGTCGCTGGCGGCGGCGAAAGTAAAGCGGGCAATGAAGCCAACGGCGGACTGCGCAGCTACGGCTCGATGACTTACGCTGGGCTTAAAAGCATGATCTATGCAGGGGTCAGTAAAGACGATCCACGTGTAAAAGCTGCTGTCGATTTTATCCGCAAGAATTATGACCTCGAGTCGAATCCTGGAATGGGTTTGCAGGGCTTGTTTTATTACTACCACACGATGGCTAAAGCACTGGACGCATTTGGTGACGCAAAGTTCGCTGACGCCAAAGGCCAAGAGCACGAGTGGAAAAGCGAACTCCGCGCGAAGCTCGCCAAAATGCAACTCGCCGATGGCAGCTGGGTGAACGAGAACACTCGTTGGATGGAAGGCGATCCTAATCTAGTTAGCGGTTATGCACTCTTGGCGTTGAGCTACTGCAAGCCGAAATAGCGATCGCAATGAGAATGCGATTGTAGTGATCTGCCGTGGTTTTGTGAGCCGTCGGCGCTAGCCGCGGGTGAACGAAGTCGTTGTTATGCAAGTTGAAAAACTCATCCAATGGCAACCATTGAAAAGCTTGTAATATAGAATGGATTGAAAGCGAGAATCGTAAAATGACCAATGCCGAACAGAATCCGTCAACCCAAAGAAACCGCTGGCCGGGTGGCTGGATGATTGCACTGCTGGTCATTGCGTTCGCGGTTTTTCAGTCGTCCGCCGTGAAAGAACTTTACTACAGTTTTATGGGCGTGCAGTTGCCCGAATCGTCGATTCCATGGCAGCATGATTTGGACACTGCACTGACCGCAGCTCAGGATCAAAAACGACCAGTGCTGTTGGTCTTCGGGGCCACTTGGTGTTCACCTTGTAAAAAGATGAAGCGCGAAGTTTGGCCCGACGCCACAGTCGCTGAAACTGTACAAAAGGGCTTTGTTCCAATGTACGTCGATGTCGATGATCAAACCCAATCCACGGTTACTGCTAGATATCAAGTGAGCAGCATTCCCGCTGTAATGGTCTTAGATTCGAGCGGACAGATCGTTCGCCGGCGATCGTCGATGTCAATCTCTCAAACACTTGCATTTCTGAATGCGGAACGGTAACGTCCGCGTTGCAGAGCAGGTCGTGCTGGAGTTCGAGAGGTGGAAGATTTTCCAGACACCGACTAGAAAATCTGAAGCTCGGGCAAAGTTTCGCACTAAGCAGTAACTCTCCGTGCTTCTCATCGCGATTTCTAACCGATGATTTGCTGGGCAGCCGTGCGAGCCGCCAGTTCATGGCAGGTTTGCACCATGCCGCTGACGCTCATGCCGAGGTCGGCAAGCAGTTCTTCGCGCTCGCCGTGTTCGATGAAACGGTCGGGGATGCCTAAACGACGCAGATTGCGAGTGTCCCAGCCGCGATCTATGGCTAACTCGGCGACTGCGCTGCCAAAACCGCCGATCAATGCAGCTTCTTCAGCAGTGATCACAAAGCGGCACTCTGTGAAAACTTTGGCAAGCAGTTCTTCGTCGAGCGGTTTGATGAAGCGGGGATTGATGACGGCTATCTCGATGCCTTCCTGAGCCAATTGTTCAGCGGCTTGCAAAGCGGTCTCAAGCATCGGGCCGAGAGCGAGGATGGCGCCATCGGTACCCCAGCGGACGATTTGACCCTTGCCATATTCAATCGGTTGTTCTGACAAGCCGAGATTCGGCGCGGAGGCCTTTGGATAGCGAACCGCGGTTGGGCCATTATGCGCAACGGCGAAGTCGAGCATGGCTTGCAGTTCGGGTCCGTCGCCAGGAGCCATGAAAGTAATGTTTGGAAAGACTCGCGTGTATCCGATATCAAACACACCGTGATGCGTCGGACCATCTGGACCGGCCAAGCCACCGCGATCCATCATCAAGATCACGGGCAAGTTTTGCAGGGCAACTTCTTGGAAGATTTGATCGTAGCTGCGCTGCATGAAGGTGCTGTAGATACAGACGATCGGACGTAAGCCAACTTTGGCATGACCCGCGGCGAAAGCCACTGCATGCGATTCACAAATGCCGACATCGAAGAAACGCTCGGGGAATTCGTCGCGGACCGGCTCGAGTTTATTACCTTGGCACATGGCGGCGGTCATGACTGTCACGCGTTCATCGCGACGCATGACATTGCCAATCGCATCACGAGCGAAGTTGGTGTAAGCCGGTGAGCTGCTGCCGCCGAGCATTTTGGGCTGGCCATCTTCGTCATGGAAAGCGGGTGGTGTGTGGAAGAAGACTGGATCTTTAGCCGCAGGTTGATAACCGTGTCCCTTTTCAGTGACAACATGCAACAGGATCGGCCCCTTTTGATCCTTGACCATTTGAAAATATTTGCGGAGCAAGCCGAGATCGTGACCATCGATAGGTCCGATGTAACGGATGCCGAGTTCTTCGAACAGCATGCCTCCGTGAAGACCGGCTTTGACACCTTCTTTGATCTGAGCCAACATGCGTTCGGCTGGGTCACCGAAGACTGGCAAGCAATTGAGCATGCGAGTCACTTCGCTTTTCAGTCCGCTGTAAAATGGATTGGTGCGAAGGCGATCGAGATAGCGAGCGACTGAGCCGACGCGCGGGCAGATGCTCATCTTGTTATCGTTCAAGACGATCAGCAAGTCTTTGGCTAACTCGCCGGCGTTGTTCATGGCTTCGAAAACGATGCCGGATGGAAACGCACCGTCACCGATGACCGCGACGCTCTTGCGACCCGATTGGCCCATCAAGTCATCGCCGCTCTTGAGACCTAGCGCCGTCGAGACGCTACAACCAGCATGACCGGTCATGAACAGATCATATTCGCTCTCTTCGGGATTGGGATAACCCATCAAGCCGCCGCGAGTACGAATGTTAGCAAAGTCTTTGTAGCGACCGGTGATCAACTTGTGAGGATAGATCTGGTGGCCGGTGTCCCAAATTAGTCGATCATGGCGAAAGTCAAAAACGCTGTGCATGGCTAGGCAGAGTTCAACGACGCCAAGGTTCGAGGCAAAGTGAGCCGTGCGGATGCTGAGCAACCCACAGAGGACTTCGCGAATTTCGTCGCCAACTTGCTTCAAGTCCCCAAGACTCATGCTGTGGAGATCATGAGCCGAATTGAGTTGTTCCAATAGTTTTGGCATGGCAGACTAATTGCTCCTATCAACGACAAACTTCGCGACGTCAATCAAGTTGTTGGCGGCTGAACCGAGCGGCGCGATGGCATTGCAGGCTTCCTCCACCAACTGGTTAGCCCAGTGGCGGGAGGCTTCCAATCCCATCAGCGACGGATAAGTCAACTTGCCGATAACGCTATCCTTACGCGTATTCTTTCCCATCTGTTCGCTCGTGCTTTCAACGTCCAAGCAATCGTCGACTACTTGAAACGCCAAACCTATCGAGCGACCGTAATGCTCTAACATTTCAAGATGATCCGCCGACGCGCCGGACGCCACCCCTCCGAGGCACAGACTGGCCTGAATTATTGCTCCGGTCTTCCGTAAGTGAATCCTCTGCAAGTGTTCAACCGTGCGATTCGCTGCAATTAAACCGTCGGAACCGTCGAATCGCCCCTCGGCGGCCAAATCGTCGGCTTGTCCACCTACTAGTTGGCACCGACCAGAGGCTCGCGACAGAATTTGGCAGCATCGCAGAGCCCGGTCGGCTGGCAATTCGTGCGACAGAATTTCGAAAGCCAGCGTTTGCAGCGCATCGCCAGCCAGAATTGCGGTCGCTTCGTCGAATTTCCGATGACAAGTTGGCAAGCCGCGACGCAAGTCGTCGTTGTCCATCGCTGGCAGGTCGTCATGGATTAGCGAATAAGCGTGAACCAATTCGACTGCGCAAGCTGCAGGTAGGGCGTCAGCTGCTTGGCCACCGATGGCTTCGGCGGCCAGCAATGCCAGGATGGGTCGAAGGCGTTTACCGGGCGCGAGCACACTGTAACGCATTGCATTGGCAAGACGCGTAGGGCAACCTTCGCTCGGCTGGAGGTAGTTTTCGAGAGCTTGCTCGACGATTTTTCGCAGCGGTGCTAAGCGAACTTGCAGGCTTTGGTCTGTTGAAGCTAATGGCATTGAATTCTCAGAACAGGGATCCCTCGTCGTCGGTGTCTTGATTTTGTTTTACGCTGGCGCGTGGGGCAGTTCCACGCGGTACAGCGCGGCGTTGGCCGCGGCTTTCCTGTTTGTCTTCCAGGCTGAGTTCTTCGTCATCGATTTCGCGGACAATTGGGGCGCCATTCGCGTCCACTCCGCTCAATATTTCAATTTTTCGCTCGGCTTGCTCCAGCCGTCCGTGGCAAGCTTTCAGCAAAACAATCGCTTGTGCGTAATCGCCCAATGCTTGTTCGAGGGGACCGCCACCTTGTTCAAGCCGACGAACAATGGTCTCAAGTTCTTGGAGAGAGCCTTCAAAGTCGACGGAATCTAGGTCCGTCCCCTTCTTTTTGACCATTTCAAAACCTCGGCAAAACTTTCGAGTACCAAATCTCGCTCCTTATAATAGCCGGAAAGCAACCCTTCCAGAAGCCACGGCAAACGCTCTTTGAAGTATCACAATCGGCAAAACCGGAAGCCTGGGTAACGTGTTCCCGCCGTTGCCTCCGTGTCTATCCGCATTCTTTGACTGTGCTTGTTGGCTGACGTATCTACAGATAGACGACAAATCCCGCAGTCGATAGATCGCGTCCACCAGTTAAAACGCGGTTTGTCTTCGGCATTACTAGAAGGTGAAACATGGCAGCCCCGGCCAAGTTAGAATTCGATTCATGGATTGAGACGGTTCGAAAGCACATCGAACTGGCAGATCAATCTCCTCGTAGCGGCGGTCCGAATTTCCATCGTGGAAAGCGGAGGCAATCGTCGGAATGCGTCCCTGTGCAGGAGGCTCTTGAGTCTTTGAAATCGTTGCACAACGAGTTGGTTGTTCGCGCAGCCGCTACCGATCCGACAAGCACGTTCAATCCCGAACTGACTCAGCAGATGTCAAGCCAGCTCGTAGATCAAGTTGCGTCGACTTTAACCGCTCAATTGTCCCAGCAACTTTCCGATCAAATCTCGATCCTATTTGAAGCAAAGCTAAGGCAGCTGGGTAGTTTCGAATCCCGCGTTGGGGAAAGTGGAGCCGCGGAAGAATCAGAAACACACGCAAAACGCATTGTCGAACTTGAGACTGAAATCGCCGATCTACAATCCTGTTCACTGTCGACCGAGGAGCAGCTTCGGCAAGCGGCTGACGAGTGCGAGAGTCGGTTAACTGCGGTCCAGGAAGAATTAGCGCTCGCTTATGAGACTATAGCTCTGCTCGAAATGAAATTGGCTGATTCGAAGAACTCGGAATGGAATGTGGATCGAGACAGCGAGTCGCACAACGCAGAGAACGAAACGATCGCGGAACTTCAAGCTGAAATTGTATCGCTCCAGTCCATTTTGGCCGCTTCGCGAACTGATTGCTGGCAAGTTGCCGATACAAATTCTGACTCGGCAAAGTTAACTGCCGAACTCGAGGTACTGAAGCAGCAGTATACTGACCTGGCATCGCAGTTAGCCGAAGCGCAATCCAGCTTGCACAACCCACCTCATCTTTGCCTGACCGCCTTGAATCAGGAAAGCATGACCTGGGAACAACGCAAAAAGCTGATCATGAAGCAATTTGAAGACGAGTCTGCCGCCGATAGCCATACTGGGAATTCTCGCAATCAAATCGAAATCGAAGATATTCTGTGTACCACGCAAGCTGAGATCGACCGACGCGATGCGGAAATCGCAGAGCTAAAGGCAATCGTCGAACAACAGTCGAACACCCGCAGTGGAGTCGCTATCGGCGCCGCTGCGATTGCTCAGATGCTGGATTCCGATGAATTGGTGAAGCTTGAACGCGAAAAGCTCGCCGCGATCCAGCGCGAATGGGAAGGCAAACTGCGAGAAGCTGAAGTGCAGATTTCGACGGAGCGTGCGAAGCTGAGCCGCGAGCGGGCTGAATTGGAAACCCAAACTCGCATTTTGGCTGAGCAGGCGATCAGTATGCCGATATCGACCAGTTCGATTTCAGAAACGAAGGTAGACGGAAAACCTGTTCGACGCTGGCTCGAGCACCTTGGTCTACGAGATAAGTAGATTCAGACGCCTCCCCCCCTAGCCCCGTAGCTGGTTTTGTAAAAAACCGGATGCGGTGATGACGTACTTTGGTAAAGATGATGGGTAAAAGATGATGCCCCGGTTGGATGCGCATATTGCCCATCATCTATTGCAAGTTGGATGGCGGCCTCTCCGGTTTCTTACGAAACAGCTACGTCGTAGCCTAGGCATCCTGCCTGGGGTGAAGTAAGGGACGGACGGACAAAGATTGGGAGGAACCCAATCGAAGCGAAATGATACGAAGCGAAATGACACGGAGCGGAAATGACACGAAGCGGAAATGACACGGAGCGGACCCAGGCAGGATGCCTAGGCTACTTTTTTCGAACGCCAACTGGCCATCTTTCGAAAAGTGGGTGTCAGTAACCCAATCACAAAACCGACAGCCAGCGTGATCAACAGCAAGGCGGCTTGAGGAAGTTGAAAACTCATCGTTAGCAAACGGACTTCGGTCGGTTCGATGTTCTGGAAGATGACAACTAGACAGAATACGAGCAGCAACGCCAGAAAAATCCACTTCACCTTGTTCATATCGCTCTCCGTCGTAATCACCGAAGTGGATCGAGACCGTGTAATCGCCGAAGCAATCCCAACTGTCCGGCATGAATGGACTCATGAATGGGACAAAACAAAAGGGCTCCGAGCTTGATCGGGTATGCAGTGTAAGGCATCTCGGTGGGTTCTCCCAATTGTTCGGCTGACAGTGTTGCAGCTTCGAAGTGTGACTGGGCATCGATCTTTTCCAGCATTGCGAGCAGTTCGGCGGGAGCGGGCATCCCTTCAGCCGATGAGCTAGGAGTCGTGCCGCGTCCAAACTGCTTCCGCAGCCAACCGGGCATCAACTCCAGATCGCCAGGCAGTCGTCCGCGTTGCCGGAACAGCATCAAACCGTATTGAGAAACCGCCAAATGTCCGACTTGCCAAGCAACATGAGTCTTCAAACCCGATGGCTGCGTGTACCAAAGTGGTTCGGGAATGGAATCGATTAATTGGCGAGTGTATTGCCGAGCCCACTGAATTTGCTGCAAAATCAAATCGCGTCCGCTGAGCAATTCATCCGGCGTTAGCGGTCGGCTTGGGGTTGAAGTGAAATTTTCCATAGTCGATTGTCTCTGATTTACGTGTGCGATCTTTCCAGCTTCGAAAGTCCGCTTGACGTGGCTTGGGTTTTTGCGACATTGCTGATCATGAAAAGAACCAAAGCTAGCATATACGACTTTCCCGTTTACTACGACCTCGTTTTCGGCAGCGACACAGCGGCAGAGATGCGTTTTCTGCAGGCCTGCTTTGATCGCTATGTCGATGGTAAAGTTAAACGTGTATTTGAACCAGCGTGTGGAACGGGCCGATTAATGTACCGCATGGGCCGCAAAGGTTTCGAAGTCGGCGGGATCGACTTGAGCGAGAAAGCGATTGAGTTTTGCAACGCACGTCTCGAGCGTATGAAGCTGAAAGGCCGTGCTCAGGTCGGTGACATGTCCGACTTTACCGTCAAGAAGCCGTACGATGCAGCGTTCAACACCATCAACAGCTTCCGGCACTTGCCGACCGAGGAATCCGCGGTTGGACACTTAGAATCTTTGGCCAAAGCCATTCGCGTGGGCGGAATTTATGCGCTCGGGCTGCATCTCACTCCGACAAAAGGTGAAGCTAGCGATGAGGAAAGTTGGTCGGCTCGGCGCGGGCAGTTGTCGATCAACACCCACATGTGGCCAGTCGACAAGAACCCTCGCAAGCGGATGGAAAGGTTCGGCATACGCTTCGATGTCTATACGCCGCTGGAGTCGATGCGAATAGAAGATGTGCTCGAACTGAGGTCTTATAACGTGAAGCAGTTCAAGCAATACATCACTTCGGTGCCCAGCTGGGAGGCAGTAGCATTTTACGATTTCCGCTATTCGATCAAAAATCCGATCGAACTGGACGCCACCACTCAAGACGTCGTCGTCATCTTAAAACGGAAGTAGTAATTCTAAACGCAAGTAATGCTGTAGCTGGTTTCGTGAGAAACCGGATGCAACAGAGTGGTCATAGGTGCGTCCGGTTTTTCACAAAACCAGCTACCTTTGATCGGCGCTTTACTTTCGTGCCTTCGGTGCGGTAACCCACAACGCAATCGCCATAATTGCGGAAATCGCAGCAATTACACCCGTAACCATGGCCGAAATATCTTGTTCGCGGGCGTATCGTTTCCAGTAATAGAACGGCGGCTTATCTTTTGGACCAAGCCCGACTCGTTCAAGGTTGCTCCAATCGGCAACCATATTTTCTAGCGGCATGGCATCGAAGGCTTGGTTACCAGCCGCGATCTCATCTTCGATGCCGTACGAAACGTCGATCTGTGATCGAATATAACTGTAGTAGGCGCACGGAATAGCAGAAAGCGCGAACACGGCTACTGAAACAGCCATTATGGTCCCACGCCAACCACCCCAGGGCCGTCGATCGGTACTACCAGCCGTTAGTGTCTCGGACTCAGCTAATGGTAATTGGGCAAAGCCACGTAAAGTAGGAACTTGCAAGAGTTGGCCGCATTCGCAGGTTATTTCTTGTCCCGCTTGGCTGCGGGAAACTGGGATTTTTCGGCCACAACTGCAAGATAACAGGTGTTCCATGCTCAACTCGTCAATGCTTTAAAGGGTTTGGCGGTGAATCGCTGAATATCGACTCAATTACAAATTGTGACTGGACCCGGGAAATGGTCCAGTTAAAATTAACTTCGCTGCAAAGGAACTTAGCTGTTCCAATGCAGCCGACCCACCGCTTGGAAGGATACAGTGGTTAAGGTTCGGTGGTAAGTAAGCGGTTGAGCCCCGAAGTCTTGGGGTTCAATTGGCTACCTGGGGTGAAGAGTATAAACGGGAAAGTACAAGCCTAAACATGAAACCGGTCAAGAATCTTGACGGTAGGGTGATTCCTTAAACAAAACATCGGGCTGACTGTTCTCGTTTGACGCACGCAATCGTTTGGATTTTAGGCTTTTGGATTTCCGGCCGTTTGGATTTCAGGGCTGCTTGGATTCATAGTTGATTGACATTAGGTAGATGGTTTTCTTCCTGTGTGCGTAAAACACTTCCTTTGGGTTTGAGCCTGCCGTATGACGGCTGCTTGCTTGTGTGCCGACGACAAAATGAATTGTCGTTTTTCGCGGTGCGAGACTCTCGCGACTGCTTTGGGTTGTACGTTGGTAACCGACAATAAGATCGCGCTGGATTATGATGGTGCCGTAATGTATGACGCACATCGCTAGTGCCCCGTCGAATTACCTCCCATGAAACTGAAAATGTAAGCTGCTTTGGTGCTGTCGACTGTGCGTATAATTTGCATGATCGTTAGAGTACTGGGCAATGAAAAAAGCTTACTTAATTGCAACCTTTTACAATTTATCGCTGCTCGCCAGAACGCCTGATAGTAGGTGGTAAGCTTACGAGTGATTCGCACTTGTCAATAGCACATGGGAATTACCGTTACGCCATCGTTACGCCAGCGTACGTAGCAGCACCTTAGATCACTTTGGCTTCAGAGGAGTATCGCCTTGTTCGACGCAATGCTGGACGAATTCGATGACGACGCCCCGCGCGCAGACGAAGACTTGGAGAGTTATCAGAAGCTTTCGCTGGATGATGATGAAACCGGCGAAACAGAAACAGCTTCCGATGACGACGGTCTAGCCGCTGAGGGTGAAGTTCAGCTTGAGAGTGACGAGGAGCTGTTGGCCGCCGCAGAAGAAGAGGCGGAAACTTGGTCCGATGATCCTGTTCGCATGTACCTAACGCAAATGGGCGAGATTCCCCTGCTGACGCGGGATGAAGAAATCCGCCTTGCCAAAGCTATTGAAGTTACGCGACGTCGATTTAGGACAAAGCTCCTCGAGTGCGATTATGTAATGCAGTTTGCTTACAAGATCCTCAAGCGAGTTCACACCGGTGAACTGCCCTTTGATCGCACCGTGCAGGTTTCGGTTACTGACAAGCTGGAAAAGGACCAAATCCTTGGCCGCTTGCCACATAACCTTAAGACCCTGGATGTATTGCTCAAACGCAATGCACGTGATTACCGATTGGCCCTAAGCCAGTCCACACCGCCGGATCGCCGCCAAGAAGCTTGGGCTTCGCTGGCCAAACGCCGTCGGAAAGCCGTTCGTCTGGTCGAAGAACTTGGGCTGCGCACCCAGCGCCTTGAGCCCCGAATCATCGACCTGATGAAGTTCAGCCGCCGGATCGACGAACTGCGTCGCGAAATCGATCGACTCGAAGGTGACCGAGCCAGTGCAGCTCAGCGCACCGAGTTGCTTCGTGAGTACCGCGAAGTTCTGATCAATACGCAAGAAACCCCATCCAGCCTGCGCAATCGGGTCAAGATGGTTCAACAAGTCTTCGCCGAATATCAAAAGGCCAAGAAGCAGTTGTCCGAAGGGAACTTGCGTTTGGTGGTTTCGATCGCCAAAAAGTATCGTAACCGAGGTTTGAGCTTCCTGGATCTGATCCAAGAAGGCAACGCCGGTTTGATGCGTGCGGTCGACAAGTTCGAGTATCGCCGTGGTTTCAAGTTCTGTACGTATGCGACTTGGTGGATTCGCCAAGCCATCACGCGTGCTGTAGCGGACCAAAGTCGAACGATTCGTATTCCGGTTCACATGGTTGAAACCATGTCACGAGTACGCAACGTTTCGCGTCAATTGCTACAAGAACTCGGCCGCGAACCGACGCTCGAAGAAACCGCCCGCCGCGCAGAAACGACCATCGAAGAAGCTCGACGCGTGCTAGCCATGAGCCGCTATCCAATCAGTTTGGATCGGCCTGTGGGCAACAGCGAAGACAGCCAATTCGGTGACTTGCTGCCCGACGGAACCGCTGAAAGCCCAGCAGTTGGCGCTGGCCAAGAGATGCTCCGCGACCGCATCACTCACGTCCTCAAGACGCTGAGCTACCGCGAGCGCGAAATCATCAAACTGCGTTACGGTCTGGGAGACGGTTACAGCTACACACTTGAAGAAGTCGGCCACATCTTCAAAGTGACTCGCGAACGCATTCGCCAAATTGAGGCGAAAGCCGTCCGCAAGCTGCAACAACCCAGCCGCAGCCAAGACCTCGTCGGCTTCTTGGACTAGCCATCCGACCAACTCCCCTCGCCCCGTTTCGGGGAGAGGGGTCGGGGGTGAGGGGTCTTAGTCAATCACTTTCAGGCAACTGAAACTGCGCAACCTCGAGTCAAACTTTGGCTCGAGGTTTTTTCGTCAAATCTAATCTGCTGCTATGGTGTGACAGGAACTCGCATCGGCAAAAAGATGTGCGGTAAAAAATTTCTTGATGCAAACGCACACGCCGAACTGAGGCGAACGTTGATCCAAGTATGCAGGATCGATTGCCTTCGGCCCAAACGATTTTTGCTGCAAAAGAACAAAAAGGATTGTAGCAGAAATTTTTTACCGCACATTTTTTGCCGAAATAGCAACCCCGGAAGCCTGCCTCCCTACCATTGACTATCGATCTTGTAAATGAACGCCGGCAGGAAGCGAAGAGATCACCTTTCAAAAAAGTAAAATGGTTTCCCTAAACGTTCTTGTGCCTTATTGCGTTGTTCTGGAGAGAGTTCGGCGAGCATTTTGTTTTGAGTGACACTCATGATCGTGACAAATTCTGCTCGTTGTTCGTTCTCTGCTTGTTGAACCTTTTCCTCTATCTTCTGCAGTTGACTCTCCGTGACATTCAACTGTTTGCCAAGAGACCCCGACCTAAACGCTTTGACGAATCCATTTTCATAGACTTCAATCTGGTAGCCTATTTCGCGAAGACGCTTCCACTCGCTGGGCGTTAACGCTTCATCTACAATGCGTTCGGACTCCGCCATTGAAGCGGATCGCTTGGCAAAAATCGCTTGCCTGCTTTCCCCAACGTCTCGCTTTTGCATTGGTAAATTCAAAGATCCGCCAGTGACAGCAAGTCGATCGCGGAGTACTTTCAAACTTCGCTCGTTCAAACCAAGTTCTGCTAAAACCGATGCGTTGCCAACAAGGCCGACGAGTGTCAGCTTCTTCTCGGGATCAACCATCCGTCTGTGTTGAAGCACATCCCTTCGGTATAAAAAAGGATCACCAAGTCGCTCTTTGCAAATTGAATGCTGGTCGCTGCTCAATTCTGAAAGTACAGACTCTTGTGTGGCAGCGAGCGCAACGACAATGGCCTGCTTAAGTTCTTTTTCAATCTGTGAAGCTTTTTGGCTAAGCCGTGACTTCTGGTTTTCGAAGACTCCAACATCCGATCCAAGTCTCCCGGCGGTAAGTGCGCCATCGAACCCGACTCGATACACCTCTATTTGGTAAGCAAGTTCGCGTAGTCTTTTCCATTGATCGGGGGTCAATGCCTCATCGCACAATTCTGTCCACTTTCGTTGGTTGGCTGTATGGATAGTCTGAAGTTCCATTGACGTCAGTAATTCTTCGCTATAGCTAACGCTTATCGATAACGGTCCTCCATTCTTGCGCTCGGCCTGTTTCAATAGATCTGCGACCGGCGCATTCAATCCCAATTCTTTCGCGACATAGGAGTTAGAAACCAGTGACGTCAGCGACAATCTATCTTCCGGGTCAGGTATGGAAGCCCGGAAGGATTCGGTAAAGTGAAGTATGGTCGCAGTTCCCGGTTCGTAAACTGGCGCAACCTGTGCGAGCGAGATCCTTGCAGAAAAAAAGAACCATGTGAAACAGCCAACCAAGTTCCACCGCACGAACCATTCGTGCTGACCGCATACGGTGTCAGGCTTGCAGTACAGGATGCCCATGGTGACTCCTAATTTATTGGTCCCGAATTTCAGAAATGTGTGGTCGCTCGAAATAACTCAAGCTACAGTATGCATTCGTCTACCACATCCAATACATTCCTTGTGCGCCAATACTCGCTAATTCAACCAAAGCTTGCTGCGGAGGCGATCCCGGCGAGTTCGTGTTAACGATCTGGTAAACTGTTACCTCTCCTTCAACGTAATCGATATCAACATCTGGAGTAACGCTAATGTTTTTTTGAGCAATGAACATTACGACCCCAGCAGGCAACGTGTCGTATTCATAAGATGTTTGAATTGTTCTCAGTTCGTTTCCTGCGCCTCGAAACTTTCTTACCGTTAAGAAGTCCGCGACTGGGCCGCCCGGCCAATAACCTTGAATATACACGGAGTAACCCACGGTAATCGTGTCTCCGAATGCAAATTGATTTGTGGGATGAGAATCATAAACAACGATAAGTGACGCTTCGGGTTCTTGCGCGGCAAGATTCATGGAAGCTGAAAGGAAAATCAAACATGCGGAAATTGAAAAAATCGAGGCAAACACTTTGGACATTTTCAAGACCTCGTCGGCTTCCTGGACTAATCATCCCAGAGCTAATCACAACCAGCTTCAGGTAACTGAAACTGCACAACCTCGAGTCAATTTTTGGCTCGAGGTTTTTTCGTTCTTGCGTCAAGTCACTAATTTGCTACTACGGTCTGACAGGAACCCCAGAGCATTTTGCCCAATCTGGAATAATTCTCCGGAATGGCTCCGTTGACTGCTATTCGGCAACGAAGGACAATGGAGACAAGCACTAAAGGCAATGAGAGAAGGTATCTCTACCAGAAATTTCGTCCATGACAACTATTTCAATTCTTTCAGTAACCAATGACGACGGTGGCAAAGTCTATCAAGCTGTCGCTGGAAAGCGTCAAGGAAATGGGAATACTCCTGGTGAAGCACTTGATGCAGTAGCCGCTCAACTTGGCGATTCAGAGGGAAGCACACTTGTTGTGCTTCAGAATAATTTACCGGACGCCTTTTTCTCTGAACCACAACGAAGGCGACTTGCATTATTGATGCAAAAATGGCGCGCGGCACGCGATAGCGGGACAGAGTTTAGCGCTACAGAACAGTCTGAACTCGACGCACTCGTTCAGTCCGAGCTTTCCGCGTCGACCCTGCGCGCAAAGGCCATGCTAGATTCTCTCATCAAATGAATTCACGCTATCCATTGGTAGCTCAGCGAGCACGGCATCGCTGTGAATATTGCAACGCTCCAGAAGCCATTTTTAATTTTCCCTTTGAGGTGGAACACGTTATTCCGCCTCGGCACGGTGGCTCGCAGGGGGATGAAAACTTGGCACTTGCCTGCCGGTCATGTAATTTGTTCAAAAGCGATATTCTCGAATATCAAGATTCTAAAACTCTCGTATTTGTCCCGATTTTCGATCCACGCAAGGGACGATGGGACGAACATTTTACCTGGAGCGCAGAGACGGGTACCATTCATGGCCTGTCACCCATTGGAAGAGCGACCGTCGCGTGTCTTCGTATGAATTCAGATAACCAGTTGATCGCAAGGCTGCATTGGATTCGGCTGGGTCTCTTTCCCTAGGCTGAAATGTATGTTTGCAGAACATTGCCACGTTTCGCGTCAATTGCTACAAGAACTCGGCCGCGAACCGACGCTCGAAGAAACCGCCCGCCGCGCAGAAACAACTGACATGCAACATACCTACTGTTCGCTAAAGACAGGTTTCTTACCCAGCAATACAGCAATCTCGCCAAGTAAACGCTCGGGGCTGCTCATCTCGGAACGATTTAGAAGGACCTGCCGGGCTATTTCAGGTCGGTTGATCAAGATGCCGTCCACACCGCGATTCATCAACATCGATATGGTGGCAGCACATACCTACTGGGACATCCGGGGCATCAGCTATTTGGAAGTATTTATAGGACCTGTAATTTTGTAGCTCTAAACCAATCGCCGTTCATCGTGCTTCCAAAGGACGTTCCTCGCAGGTATGACCATACAGGTCGTACCCGAGCCTTCTTCGTTGGTACTGCTGGTAGTGGGGGCGGCAGGACTGATCGCCTTCGCACAACAATCGGCTTTTAGAAAGCCGAGTTGATTGACGAAGCAGGTTACTCGCGCTCCGGCTGTTTGCCGTCGAGTAGTTGCGCGACCATGGATGCGCGATTGCCGACGCCGAGCTTTGAGAAGATTCGACGCAGATGAGTCCCTACTGTCCATACGCTAATGTCGAGAACTGCTGCAATGGTTTTGTTTGGGTAGCCCTTCATTACCATGCGTGCAATCTCTTGTTCTCTTGGGCTTAGCGACAAGGTCTCGCGTGCTAGTGTAGGTTCAACCTTTGCTGGCGGCGCAATCGCATGTTGAGTCAATACAAAGCGTTGTCCTTTAAACTCGACATCAAGTAGGACTTGCAATTTATCTAAGTCAGCCGGCTTGAGTTGTGTAGTACGGCGACCCGGGTGATTAAGGTCACGTTTTGATGTTTTGACGATGTGCTCGAGCAGTTTTTCTAGTGCTCTGTCGGGCGCACTCTCTTGTTGCAATTGAAGCACAGGCCTAGTCATAGTTGGACCACCCTGAATTTGAACGTTGCATCATAGCGTATAAAGACTCGCATCAAAGAATATTCTTCTGGACGTACACGATAGAGCGCAAAAACGTTCAATGCAAACATAACTTTACAAAATCCATGTCACATAAATGTGCGACTGTATTTAGTGTCACGCATTCTAGGTCGCTTAACTTGGGTCACTCGTTTGCAGTCACAAACTTGAGGGTCACATGAAAGTGCTGCCAGGAAAATGTGACTTTTTATTATTTTTCCGAGCCGTATATTTTGACTCAACGGTCGAGGTTTCTTCGCGACGCCGGTCCGCACGATAGAGCGATTACCTTGGCACACTTGGAATATTAAGGGTAACTTCACGAAATCCGAATAGGGAGCTTTCTCATGTCACGCGGCGCGCAACACGAATGGGAGTCGGAACTCGAAGGCGAGTTTGAAGGGGAGTACGAGGGCGAGTTCGAAGGGGAGATGGAGGGTGAGTTTGAAGGAGAATTCGAGGGCGAATTTGAAGGGGAGATGGAAGGCGAGTTTGAAGGAGAACTTGAGGGCGAGTACGAGGGTGAATTGGAAGGGGAGTACGAAGGGGAGTTTGAAGGTGAGTTCGAAGGAGAATTCGAAGGCGAGTTTGAAGGCGAACAATTCTTTAGACGTTTGCGCCGTGTAGCGCGAGGGGTAGGTGGGTTTGTTAGGCGCGCTGCACCTATTCTGCGCTCGGTAGCTCGCGTTGCTGCGCCCTTGGTCGCTCGAGCCGTTGGGACAGCCATTGGCGGCCCGGCGGGCGGTCTAATTGCAGGTCGCCTTGGCAGCCTCGCTTCCAACGCATTGCGCGAAGGTGAGTTCGAAGGAGAAGGTGAATGGGAATCCGAATTTGAAGGAGAATACGAAGCCGAAGGGCCCGTTACTCAAGCCGAAGCCGAGGCCGAATTCATGGCGACAGCCGCTTCACGGGCTATGACAGAAGCTGAAGCTGAAGCCATGATCGGAGCTGCAGCAGTCGCCACACTCTCTCAAGCCGACCGACGAGCCTTGCGGCGGATATTGCCTTCGCTAATTCGTGGAACTTCGATATTAACTCGAGTTCTCAGACGTCGGAGAATAACACGACCCGCGATTCGAACCGTTCCATCGATCGTCCGGCGCACCGCGCGAACGCTTGCTCGGCAAGCCCGTGCTGGTCGACCAGTCTCACCACGAACAGCGGCCCGGGTTATGGCCAGACAAACCCGCCGCGTCATCGGCACACCGCGAATTTGCGCAGCAGCCATTCAACGCAATGTTCGGGGAACGGCTATCGCCCGCCGCGCGAGTACCGCTCGCAGAACTCCGCTTCGTTAACAATTGAAATATTTCAAATGCGACCATGAAATCAAAGCGCCTGGTGCGTTGAGGAGCTGAACATGTATGAGTCGGAATTCGAGAGCGAATGGGAAAACGAGTTTGAAGGCGAGTTCGAAAACGAATTCGAAGGTGAGCTCGAGGGTGAGTATGAAAGCGAACAATTTTTTGCGCATCTAGCTCAACTCGCCCGTCGCGCCGTGCGCTCGCCTGCGTTACGTCGTATTGGGTTGCAAGCGGGTCGCGTTGCGCTGACTGGGGGTCTGGGAGCACTGGGCGCCTATGCTGGTGGTCGACTCGCTGGATCCAACCCGCGAGTCGGCCGCGCGATCGGCGGAGGAATTGGTGCTGGTCTGGGGCGCTATGCCGGTTCTTTTTTGCCCCAGCAGGAGTTTGAAGCGGAAGGCGAGTTTGAATGGGAACTCAACCCACAACGACGGGTTCATCCACGAGCGTTGATGGAGCACCTCGGACATGCTGCTGCCGAAGCAGAGAGTGAAGCGGAAGCAGAGGCATTTCTGGGCGCATTGATTCCGCTTGCGGCTCGTATTGCCCCGCGCGTAGCGCCGACAATCATGCAGGCGGCTCCTGGGTTGATTCGTGGTGTTGCAGGCGTCGCGAGAACACTCCGCCAAAATCCAGCAACACAGAGTTTGGTAAGGACGCTTCCAACCATCGTTCGACAAACAGCGGGCAGTTTGGCTCAACGGGTGGCTCGCGGACAACCTATTACCGCTCAAGCTGCAGTGCGTGCGCTGGCACAGCAAACCAGTCGAGTTCTCTCCGATCCACGCAGGTCGGTTCGAGCTTACCGGCAATCGCGGGCACTCGATCGGCAATACCACCGGGCTGTCGGCCCGCAACCCAGTCGCGCAGCGCAGCCTAGTCGTGGAATGCAAACCAATGGCGCAGCAGGGCATGCACGATGCTGCAATTGTAGAAGACGCAGAGCCTGAGTTACAGATTAACGATTATCTTTTACTAAAAAAGCGATTAATGACTTCAGTGGAGTGCAATTGTGTCGAGTAGCGTGTTCAGTACTGATCCCGATCGCGGCCGAGTTCGGACGAGCCAACGCAGAGTGCGTTTAGCTCGCTCCGGCGGATTGCGAACGTGGATGAGACTGCAATCGATCAACGTGACTCGACACGCGGCCGCGCTTCGCCCGTTTAGTCGTGCCGAATTCGGCGACAGTGCCCCCGCGCCGACTGAAAGTCATATCAATTCTGCAAACAAACTCATCGGCGCACTGCGAAGCCGCTTGTTAAGAAGAACTCGGCAAGTTGCGCGAACCGTTGAGTTCGCAAAACAAAGTCCAACAAGGCAATTGCTTGAAGAAGTAGTCATTCGCAAACAACGGGCTCACAACGTCGTTCAAATGGTAGAGCGGGTTTGGGATTTTTACTTCGAATTATTCGGCCAACGGCAATCGCAGTTCGGTAACTGGTTGCTCAGTTGCGATCGAATCGCACTGGACTGCTACCAAGTCGCTTTTCTAGGAGTTGGTAAAGCCAAGTCGATACCTGCTCCACCCCCTTTCTGTTACATGCGAACTGGGTTTTCACCAGCCACCTTTCGCCGCGGAGTAAGGCTGCGGAGCCTGGGTGCCAATCTTAATCCATTTCCGCTTATACAACTGCCTTATCACCGCTTAGTCAATCCTTGGACACTAGGCGCGATCCTTCATGAAGTGAGTCACAACTTGCAAAACGATCTAGGGTTGGCTCGGATCATTCCCATCGCCATCGGTCGACGCCTTCGCGAAGCCGGATTGGGTCGATTCGTCGCTTCGGTATGGCAACGCTGGAATCGTGAATCGTTTGCGGACCTAAGTGGATTGCTCCTCGGTGGGCCGGCGGTGGTTGGCTCGCTCATGGATGTGATTGGACGGGCACCTTCAGCCACCTTGGCATACAGCTCTCGCGGTCCTCATCCAACACCCTACCTACGCACCTTGCTGAGCATTGAATTGCTTGGTCGAATGGGTTTCGAAGCTGAGGCGGAACGCTACTGCCGATCATGGACGCGGTTGTATCCCGACGCTCGCGCAGGTTCGATACCAAGTCGTCTGCTCGATACTTTCAACAGGGCGAAAGCGATTGTTGTCGACACCATGTGTTACCAACCTTATACGGCACTTGGCAATAAGTCGTTATCACAGGTAATTCCATTTGCGCCCAAGGAACAGCAAATAGTCGAAGAGGCTGCTGAAAGATTAGCGGCAGGCAATGATCCTGGCGTAGTTCCGGAACGGTTTTTAATCGGCGCGACGCGAACGGCTATCGAACGACAGCTCGCACGACCAAGCACGATCACAGAGAATTTTTACAAAGAACTGGCGAGGAGATAGTTATGGGCATCGAAGGAGCTTTCGCCCAGCTTTCGCAACGGCTGACACATTTGCGAGAGGGGCTGCAGCAGGCATGCATCATTTTCGATGATTGTCCCCATAGTCATTCGTTGGTTGACCAGCTGTGCGATGCGGTTCAGGACGTACTTGGTTGGGTGGAAGAGGCGTGTGCGGCTGCAATCGCAGGGCATGAAGCAGTAGTAAACAAAAACGACTTTGAAGTAGCTCGACGCAAGCTGCTCGTTTGCCAAAAACTGTACGAACAAATTTCCCGTCATGCGGCCAGTGTACTGTTTGCATACGAAACGCACACAAGACTGAAGAAACTCTCGCGTCGTCAGGACGATTCAGAGAACTGGCATGGATGGGTTAAGGCAGGTTGGTCAACAATCTCACGACTGAAAACTTTGATTGAAGGTGTCCAAGCTCCCCTGGCCGAATGTTGGCAAGAAATTGCAACTCGCGCCGGAAATAACAACATTAGCATCCAAAACTCAAACATTGGACAGCATAACAACGGCAGTGCATCAACGGTTCTGTAAATGACTATGACCTTATTCACTCTGATTACGGAGTAGCAAATGCCTAAAATAAATCTAGAAGTTTCTGACGGAAATGGGAATCCGTTAGACATTGAGTTTTATATGAGTTCCCAGGGAGCGTTTACGTCTTATAAGACTGTTGACGGCAAGAAGGCTGTCAACTTTGCAGACGGAATGTTCTTGCTTGGTTTCCCTGCGATTGTAGAACAAGATAATCGGCGACTGACAATTGAGGCACCTACGACGGTGCTTGTCGATTGCGACGCGGAGCTCAAACTGATCTACAAAGAACAATCTGAACAAAGCGCTAGTGAGTTTAATGAAAGTCTCTTCTTGAGCAGCCGCGCTGGGCAAATCGAAGAGATTGCAAAGAAGGTCGAAGTAGTTGAAGCGAAGATTCGTGGCCTTGAAGCATCCCTTAAAGTCCGCATAGACGAAGTTGAATCAAAGGCGAACCAGAAGTTCGGCGACGTTGAGGATAAGCTTCGGGCTACCATTCAAGGTAGTGAAGCAACGGTTAAGACGAGCATCGAAGCACTCGAAACAAAGCTTTCGAACGTGATTGACGAAGCCAAGGAGAAGACAGAAACGAAGTTCCGTGAGGTTGAATCCGAACTTAGAACAAGCGTTAACGGTGTTGAAACCGCGCTCAAGGGAAGTATCAGTGCAATCGACTCGCGGTTTACGACGAAGATCAACGACTTGGAAAACACAATAGGAGCGAACGTTCATGATTTGGACTCCAAACTTAAAGCAAAAATCGATGGTTTGGAATCAACCTTGAAGGCGAACATCGGCGTACTTGATTTGGGGCTCACGACCAAAATCAACGAGATTGAAAAAAAGGCCGCAGCAAACCTTGAAGACGTTGATTTCAAGCTTAAAGCGAGAATCGATGGTGTAGAAACAAAATTGGAGGAAAGAATTGATGTACTTGACACAAGGCTTGCGCGGAGGGTTGATGGCATTGAAAAAAAGACCGAAACGGAGGTTGGTGAAGTTACGAAGAGGTTAGAGAAAAGCCTCGGCGAAGTTGAAACAAGACTTAGCACGAAGATTGATGAAAACCAGAAGGCGATTAAAGAACGCCTTTCTAGATCTACCGGCGTAGTCGAAGTCTTACGTAACAATACACCGCTAAAACGCCTAACTTAGGAAAAACGAAATGTACGATTTAGTCAGGAATTCAATTACCGCCACGATCGCGCAATGGAGGCTTATGTGCCGTGAATTTAAGCGCACTTCCGAGCTTGTTGAAAAGCAAGCTGAGAAAGACGCACTACAGCACTTGGAGTCTAGGTGCCAAGATGGTAATTCAAATGCGAACCCTCCTGTACAGCGAGGTGATATTCTCGACATTCTCTTTCACTTTCTCGATGAAATCGAAAAGCCCGTTTTCAACAAGGCAGCCGGTGATCGACTCCAAGATGTTTTTAACACCGCGGATGAAAAGCTAACACAAAACTCGACAGATTGGCTGATCGTTGTTAAACACTTCGAAAGTCACTTTTCACGTCATGACCAGAGGGTTGCGATCAAAGCTTGTCGCGAACAGTTGGACGATCTTGGAGTTTTTATCCGCCGGCGTCAGCAGGATCTTCTGGAGGTTGGCTCCTTGCTTGGCGAACGAGCCAATATTCGGCAGATGCGAGGGGCTGTGGAGGCCCTCGGTGCCTATCCCATTCTAACGACAGAGTTTGGAACGGGAGGAGGGCCTGGAGGAAACGGGGGCTCATCGGTCGGTACAAGTGTTGGTTTGAATCGCATCGTCGACTCAACGATTCGCGGAGTGCTCGGCCGCAATGCACGTCGCAATGACCCCCGGTCATTTGCTATTGCTCTGAAACAGTCATTCGAAATAACAGAATTCGAAGGGCGAACGGAAGTAGCCTGGCGTCCACACAGTTTCGTCGGAAACGCCGATCTTGGAGGCGGCGTTACCGGCGCGCAAGCCAGCTTATTCAACAGCGCATCGGTTGGACTCGAGAGCGTATTGCCACTGCTTGACGGCCTCTATTCATTGCGACCTGATTCCGATGAAGAAGATACTTACGCGATCCGCGCCATCGTTCGCACGGAGTTGATTGAAGTGGTTGATGAACTCAAGCTTGAAGGTGGGCCGAGGGTTGCGAGGGTCAATTCGATTTTCAAACAGTTGCTTGACCTCCCAAGTCACCTCGACAAGTTAAAACAGCAATTCGGACTCGATGAAGTGCGAATCAATACACTTGACGAAGAATTGAACGTATCCAATTTCATTGCTCTTAATGACTTCGTTAAATCACTTAGAACCAGCTGGGTTACTTTCCAAGCTGAGTTCTTGGGCAAAGATCTTGGTTCGCGACTAGTGTTGCTATCTAGAAGTCTGAGCGTTGCATCCGAGGCAGTAGACGAAGTGATCGCGGCGATGGACTCGGTCTTTGTAGGACCTGCAGAACGACAAATCGCGTCTTTCTTAGATGCAGACCTACAACCCATCGTTCTAGAAGAACTGCTTTCGTGGATCACTTACTTCACCACCGAAGAAGCTCCCAACCTGATTCAAAGTGGCGGACGGCTTGGTGTCGAGTCGATCATTCCGACGGCGATCTTGCTCGAGGACCAAATCGACCAACTCCTAAAGGTTGTCTTCACTGACCCATCGATCCCAACTGGACTGCGGCATCCGCGAGTCATCAACCCGTTGCGAGAACTCGCGACTTATCTCGATCAGATTCGACGTTTTGCAGAAGATGTTCGTCTACCTTTGCGCAATGGGAAATAATTCGATCACCGTGCATTCCAAGGATAACTTTCCATGACTAGAGACCCCAACTATCGAAGCC
>JANODD010000031.1:0-9311 GCA_031412515.1 Planctomycetia bacterium
ATAGAACGATCCACTGCCTTGCACATGTCGTAAACTGTCAAACCAGCAATACTGGCACCTACCATCGCTTCCATTTCAACTCCGGTCCGCGCCGTGACACTTACCGTAACTGAGATCTTTAGCCGTTCGCTGGACAACCACTGAAAGGCGACCTCTACTCCGTCCAGCGGCAAGCTGTGACACAGAGGAATCAATTCATCTGTCCGTTTGGCGGCTTGGATTGCTGCGAGGCGAGCGACGCTGAGTACATCGCCCTTTTTTAAAATGTTTTGTTGAATTTTCTCGGCCGTTTCAGGCAGCATGCGGCAGACCACGGTGGCAGTAGCGCTGCGCCTGGCAATCGGTTTTTCGCCAACGTCTACCATACGAGCCGCTCCAGAATCGTCGACGTGCGACAAACCGGTATTGGGTCCATGGGATGTAGTGAGTTTTTCGGATGACATGCACAAACCCTGTCGTTTCGCCTGAGGCCCCGTCACAACCCGCTGGGTTGCCATTTGCTGACCGCAGAGGAATTCGTTTATTAACTGCGGAAACCGCCCTTCTGGCGGATGGAAAACCAAAAGAATGTCGCCTAAGTTAACTGTAAAGGGGAAAATCAGATAGTTGAGTTGCGTGGCGGTACGTCCATCGCTGGGCGTTCGCAGAGGCTCGCAATTTTTGCGAGACTGAACTCATCCCTCAGCCGTCAAGAAAGCTGAGAACTATTTTCCGATTGACTTACCGATTGGTTGAGATGCTTGAGCAACTTGATTTGTGTATTCGATGTAGCCTGGGACCATTTGTCCCGGGCTGACCGTTTTTGTTCTAGATTGTTGTATTGAAAACACAAAACGAGACGGACGGGACAAATGGTCCCATCCTACGTCCAAAGGCAACGAAAAAACCCACGCGTCGCGGGAGACACGTGGGCTTTGTTTGACCGTACTTCGGGGACTTACCGAATCGCGGGACCTTCGGAGAACTGAGCAGAAGCTTTTTTACAAAAAGCTCTAGACCAATTCTTTTTTGCTACCAATAAGAGTTCGTAGACGTTCGGCCAACAGGCGAGCGTCAAACGGCTTCTTAAAGGTCTCATTGATGGCCGAGCGATCGAAGCTGAATGTCTGTCCATCGTCTGGCAGCAGAGCAATCAGAATGATCTCGGTAAAGTCATTATTCTTTCGCAGGTTTTGACAAATCTGGAGCGCTTCCACTTTGCCGATCGAGAAGTCTACGATCATGCAATCTGGATGGAAACTCTCAGCTTGGATGCCCGCCTCAAAGCCGCTTGCTGCTGTACCAACTTTGAACGAGCGCTCTGGCGGTAGTTCCCGCTTGAGGTTCTCAATCAACACTTGGTCTTGAGCCACGATTAAGACTTTGGCCATTGCTTCATCTTCAAGATCACCCAAAGGCATACCATGCTCTTTGAGGAACTTGATGAGGTATTCGCGCGGAATTCGACGGTCTTGCGAACCCGGAATGCGATATCCCTTTAGCCGGCCGGAGTCGAACCATTTACTTACGGTTCGAGGGGCCACCTTACAGATCTTCGCGACCTGTCCTGTGGTGAACACCTTCATATGCAGGATCTCCGTTTCCTTACGTAATTTTATTAGCTACACACACTTTGTAAAAATGCGTCTAGCCGTACATGCCCCTGCCTATCGAACCGTTCCAAGATAAAAGCTCTTGAAACACCAACTTGGCATTGATTTGCTTTTGTTGAATTCGGTAGACACTTGGGTCAGGGCTTTGTGTTATCTTCTTACTCAGCAACAAAGTGTCGCCTGGCAAGTTGACTGTCATTGGATGATCTGCTCAGCAGGTCCCGCGTTATTATCTTGACCATCACTTCCACACCCCCGAATGGCAGCGTGGTCGCTGATTGGAAGTCATACGAACGGCTTGAATCAGCTAGTAACCATCTTAAGAATGCCTGACGGCAAATCTTAGTATCGGTCAGTGCGGAGGAATTCTATAGAAGCTGTTCTCGGGTCTTGCGACCTCTGAGCGCATCTCCGGCGCAGACACCTGTAAGGTGTTCACGCAGTTTTAGATTTCCCCCCTAACTGAAACAGCAGTTCACAATCACTTCGAATCATTCGATCCGTTGGGACTTAACAGAACAAACTGTCCGTGGGTAGTTTTCGATTCAAATGGGTCAACTACTTTAGGAAGAATGCTCGTTTACATGTGTTCAGTCGCCACAACCGGAAACTTGATACGAAAAATCGGAAAACAATGCCTACTATTCGCCAAAGGGCTCATTAAAGTCGCCGCAATTAACCTCCATTGCGCCCGCCCCATTAATGCCTCACTGATGCTGGCAATCCGATCAATCGTAGTGCGGGCGTCCACGCCGGCGAGGACGCCCAATGTCACTCACACAAATTTCTTATGCTGGCAACTTGTTTTCAATTATCCTCTTGACGCTCACAACCGATATCTGCTAATTGGATAGCGTTCGCGAAAGTGAATCATGAGACACAGCACGACTGAGGGATAGTTTGTAATGCAGGCGGTTGTTTTGATTAGGACCGCAGGATGCGGCTCCAATCTGTGTTCGCTCAGTTTGCTCGCACGTTAGCGTCGATACGAGGTCATTCCTGGCCCATTCGACGGACTCGTCGAGCGTTCCTGCAAAGGAGGCCAAGGATGGTTTCTACCTTCGTGCTCGTCGCTTTAATGGCGATGCCTTCCGACCCCGGTCCACGCGGCAGAGATGCGACCGAGAAGGTCGATCTCATCGAACTGAATCATTTTTATGATGACCTGGGAAGACATGCGTACGACCAGGTCATTTTTTATGAATGGTCCCCAGATTATCGGCGGTTCCACGTAATCTCTTGGTGTTTAGTTGAGAACGACATCAGCCGCATGCCGACTCGTAATCCGAAGAATGGCGAATACGTCGTTCGTTGGCATGATCGCGATGCGAAAGTCCAACGCGATGTCCGTTCGCCGCTCTACCGCGAGACATGGAGCCAAGTGGATCCAGAACGTGTCAACAAAAAATTGCTCGATGAGAAATATCGCACCAGCTTGCTCAGGCTGCCACAACGCGAAGTCACTCGTTAGCGCTTTGACCGAACTTAAGATTGGCTGACCTTATGTGGGTGGCACGCTCTGAGGCTTTGCGAAGGGCGTGGTATGGACGACATTCGCCACGCCCTTCGCAAAGCCGCAAAGCCCTCAGGGCGTGCCACCCTAAAATTATATCTGCCCAAAGCGTTTCTAGCTGGTTTCGTGAGCAATCGGATGAACGTGCGCACTGCATCAATGCCCGGTTTCTCACGAAACCAGCTACGTGTTACTCGCTAGTATCTGCACCCGCTTAGGGCCTACGAGTTTCAGCAAGGCCTAGCAATTCAATCGCCTTGCGGCCCTTCAGGGCACCCGCTTTAGCTTGGAATTTGACCACCCCTTGAACCTCGACGTCCAGCGGTTCGCGAATGTCCTTCTCGGTGCTTACGATATCGCCAACTTGCAAATTGAGCAGGTCAGTTGCCTTCAACGTGGACCGCGCCAGCGTGACCACAACTTCTGTCATCGATTCGCCAATAAGATTGCCGATCTGACTCTGACTTGCATCCGTACTTCGCGCTGATGCATACCCGATCCAACTGTTGTTGGTTAATTTCGAACCAATACGCTCAATCGTATTGAATGGAATGCATAGATTGACCATACCGCGGGTTTTGCCCATCGTCAGTTCAAAGCTGACCAAAATCACCACCTCGTTGGGCGGCACGATTTGAACTAGTTGCGGATTGCTCTCAATGCGCTCCACTTCCACTTTCAGCTTGACTGCGTTCGACCAAGCGAACGTCAAATCGCGCAGGAACGCGGCTGTTATTCGAGCCGTTAAGCGAATCTCAATTTCACTCAGTGGACGTTTCAGCGCGGATTCAGGGCTGGCCGCTCCGCCGAGCATGCGATCAATGATTGGGTAAAGCAGGGCAGGACTAATGTCGAGAATCCAGTTGCCCTCAAGTGGCATCGGCTTGAGCAAATTGAAGCAAGTCGGAATTTCAAGACTGTATACAAATTCGCTGTACGTAAGTTGATCGACGCTGATTAACTTTGCTTCGACAATCGTGCGCAACAAAGCGGACAACGACGCTCCAAAGTTTCTCGCGAACCCCTCATGCAGCGACTGGAACGCTCGCATCTGCTCCTTACCGACTCGCTCAGGCCGCTTGAAGTCGTAAGCCACCACGCGCTGACGCTGGGCAGCGGACTTCACTGCAGGAGGCCCATTTGCACCGGCCAACAATGCATCCGCTTTAGCTTCCATGTCACTGGCTGAAACAGTGGTTCTAGCTGGCTTAGCTGGGGCAACGGCGGCAGGCGGCTTCTTTTTCTTTTCACCCGAATCCATCGAGCGCAGCAGGTCTTCAACCTCATTGCGACTTAGTGCATCGTCCGCCATATTCCCCTCCATGAGTGTCGAACAATTGTCCCAATTGTTTTTAGAGCCCGACAGACAATTGATATCTGTCTACTTCCGCACGTGACCTGATCCGTAAACCACGTACTTGTAACTCGTCAATTCCTTCAAACCGCATGGTCCGCGAGCGTGGAATTTATCCGTGCTGATTCCAATCTCAGCCCCCAAGCCAAACTCACCACCGTCATTGAATCGGGTGCTAGCATTAACCATCACCGCTGCTGAATCAACTTGCTGTGTAAAGGTTCTAGCACAATTCAGATCGCTGGTCACGATCGCATCGGTATGATGCGATCCAAATCGATTGATATGTTCAATGGCTTCATTCACACTTGCCACTACTTTGCAGCTAATGATTGGGCCCAGATACTCGGTGTGCCAATCTTCCTCAGTTGCTGGCAAAGCACTTGGAACTAATTCACAAGTTGCCGAGTCACCTCGAATCTCGATTCCGTTAGCTATCAACTCGTTGGCAATCTTCGGCAGCAGAATGTTCGCTACCGATTCATGTACAAGTAAGCTTTCGCAGGCATTGCACACGCCCAGTCGATGACATTTTGAATTTACGACAATGTCAACGGCTGCTTTCGCGTCAGCTGACTTGTCAACGTAGACATGGCAATTGCCGTCAAAGTGCTTGATCACTGGCATCTGAGCTTCCGAAGCCACGCGTTCGATCAATCCGCGGCCACCACGCGGAATCGCCACATCGATCCACTGAGGCATCCGCAAAAAATGCCCTACGGCATCGCGATCCGTAGTCTCCACGAACTGAACCGCGCCGGATGGAATACCACAAACAGCCGCGCATTCTTTGAGCACGGTCACCAGAGCGCCCGACGAATGAATCGCTTCTTTCCCGCCGCGAAGAATAACAGCATTGCCGCTCTTCACACAAATCCCTGCCGCATCGACAGTCACATTCGGACGCGATTCATAAATGAAGAACACTGTACCCAGTGGCACACGAACTTTCGAAATCTCCAAGCCATTAGGACGCACACCACCTTCGATGATCTCACCAACCGGATCAGGCAGCGCAGCGACTTCTCGCATTCCCTTAGCCATCGCTGCGACCCGTTTTTCGTCTAACCGCAAGCGATCGATGGCCGCTTCGGTCAAACCGTAGACCGGCGCAAGTTCAATATCGAGTGCATTGGCCGTCAGTAAGCCCGTCAAACTGGCTTCCAACTGATCCGCGCAATTCAACAACCAACGATTTTTTGTTTCAGTGGAAAGTGTCGCCAATATCCGCGACGCCGCCTTTGCCTGCTCCGCCATCGCGTGGCAATAGAGCAGCAGATTATCATTTTCAGTCACAGTAGCCAAGAAATTCTCCCAGTTTGCGTTGAATTGCTATTATCTCTCAAAAGGCTTACATAGGTCAACGCCGAAGCTTGGTAAGGTAGCTGGTTTCGTGAGAAACCGGATGCCGAAGTTGAAGTCAAAAGTACGCCCCGGTTTCTCACGAAACCAGCTACCCTTGCTCGCCAGGATGCTTGGCCGCTTCAGGCGCATCAAGCCTCTTTAGAATTTTGCGCACCAGGTTGTGCGACTTCGTAATTTCCGTTCGCATCAGGCTGGCATGGCGATGCATCGCGAAGCGTGCGCAAAGCAGCCACATCGGCTAGCGCCTGCGAACTGTTCAAACTACTGGACCAAGTCACTTCTTTGCCCGAATACGTTGCCATTCGGCCCATGATGGCGGTCATCGTGCTCTCCGCCGCGTAATGACCTTCGTTGGAGAAAATACCAGACTGCAAGCATTTAAAAAGATTCTCAAGTTCACCCGCGTGTCCGCGCCGAAGCGGATCCGCTTCCCAAATCAAACGGTTGTCCAGATCAAAAATCTTGCCAGCCGCAATGTCTGCCCAACCTTCTGAACCGTGAGCGAATTCGCCGACCGAGTTCCAGCAGTTGGGCATCTGACGACACATGCTCAGCAATTTCACGCCGCTGCGATAGGTAAACTCAACGGTGTGATGATCGTAAACCTGGCCGAACTCGGCACCCGTTCGCACTTGTCGACCGCCGACACCCTGAGCTCGTTCGGGATGCCCGCCAAGTAACCAGTTGATCACGTCCAAGTTATGCACATGCTGCTCAACAATGTGATCCCCGGATAGCCAATTAAAGTAATTCCAGTTGCGAAGTTGAAACTCAAGTTCCGTCTGCTGCTTGCCACGCGGCTTCGACCAACTCGCACCTTGATTCCAATAGGCTCTACAAAAGTTGATTCGTCCAATCGCACCTTCTTGCAACTGGGCAATGGTCGCTTGATAAGCTGGCTCATGACGACGCTGCAAACCGACGGCAACGGCAAGTTTCCGATCAGTCGCTTCTTGGCATGTCGATAAGAACTGACGCACACCCGGCGCATCGGTTGCGATCGGTTTCTCTGCAAAAACATGTTTGCCTGATGCGACTGCCGCAGCAAAATGCAATGGTCGAAATCCTGGCGGCGCAGTCAATAACACTAAGTCCACGTCGCTTTCGATGACTTTGCGATAAGCCTCGAAGCCGACGAAGCGCCGCTGCGGTTCAACTTCAACTCGATCGCGATTCGGTCCGCTTCGAAGAGCTCGCATCGACTGCTGAAGCCGATCTTCGAAAACGTCGCCCACAGCAACTAATCGAACTTCGCCATTCAAAGGACTAAGAGCTTGCAGCGCAATTGCAGTCCCGCGCCCTCCGCAACCGATCAGTCCTAATCGAATTGGCCTCTCACCAAGTTGAGTTTTTTTCGAAAGCGGCACTGCAGATGGAATGGCGCCACCAGCCAAGAATATCGACGAACCTTTGATAAAGTCGCGCCGGCTGGCTGGACCTGGTTCATCAAGCGATTTTGAGAATGAGTTGGCCATCGATGAACCTTGGAGTGTCGCCTTTCGCTCCGCGAAAGTTGCGATTTACGGCGCTACTTTCGCGGGAGCGAAAGGCGACTATTTGCGAGGGAAAGGGACGACGTGTGAAGTCGAATCGTGCAGCAGGGGATACTACACTTTTGAAAAGTAATCGCTGTTGGCAATTCGTCTTCACACGTCGGCAAGTCTGGCGGGGAATGGCAGCAATTTACTGAGCAAACAAGCCAATATCTTTTATCTTACACCAACTGCGGTCTGCGGCTACCAAGCGTCGACACAGTGTTGGCGTTGCGGGCACAAGGTCATTACGAACTCAGTCCGCCAACAGCAAGAGCCCAATATAATATCCATTGGCAGCTTTGCAATAGACGACGGGGCAGTTTGCGTCACTAAAGCCGACGGATGCGACTTGGAGCCCCTTACTATCGGTGAAATAACTTCCATTACGCGAAATTTTCTATCTTGGTGGAACTGGGAGAATCGCTAGAATGTAACTTGTCCACCTGTGGCTGACGCTGCAAGCGTCGGCCCATCTTGTCCGTGTATTTTAAAATATCCCATGACACCTTGGCATACATGTTGGCTCGGACGCTAGCAGCGTCTGCCACGATTTGGAAAACGTCTATGTCCTCAAGTCCAAGTCGGGAGCCTCTCACCGGCCTTATTCGGCAAGATGCCCATGTCGTAGGTGCTGTATGCCTGCCAGACGAAGAGCTGCAAGAATTCATCGAGCAATTTAACCACTGCTACGGCTCAATCGGCATGCGTATCGAGGCTCCGCTCGGCATCAAACCCACGATAACTGGCCCGAGCCGCGTATTGCCCGTTGGTGCAACCTTTCGTCAACCGCTTAAGCCACCAAGTAAACCTAGCTGAGCGGGCGCTAATGCTTAAATAACCCTTTGGGATAGCAGAGAACTGTGGCTGATTAACGGGAGAAAGAGGCTCCTGCCGAACATTTCGTTAGCGGCGGGTGCGTCTCAACCGTACGTATTGACGTCCACCGAAACGTATTCGGATTTCCATGCACGTTCGTTCGTACATCGGACATCCATTGCGGCCCGATTGACTCGCTCGGCAGAGCCTCGTTCTCCTGTGTCATGAGGCCACCCCGCGGTCAGCTCATGCTTGCCGATCAGTTGCCAAAGTTTGGATTGATGTACGTGTTTCCGTACCGGAAACCACGTTCTAGGCCGCTGCTTAAGTTAATAGGATATCCGTAGTTCGAATACACCCCGCGATAAGGATAATAACCGCCATACCCTCCGTAGCCGTAGCTGTACGGTACTGAATACGGATAGTAACCAACTGATGGCGTGTAGTAATCAGTGTTATGCCAATGATTGTATCGATCGCTTCTTGAGTGACCTGTGTGGCTTGTGCGAGGTTCTTTAGGAGTATTCGCAGCCGGCGTAACTTGCGGAGCGGGAACAGGCGCAGCTTGTACTCCAGGATCAGGCGCAACTTTTCCAAGGGCGGGTGCGGGTTGTGCCACAGGAGCGGGCGTGTTTTGAACTCCTTGAGCACTACACGGCTCAACGAACACACTTGTCAAAGCACCCAGCATCAACGCAATTTTTAGTCGGGACATGACTTTTCTCCTCGAAGATCAGTTGGAAAAACAAGGCATTGAACAGTGCAACTTGCGTTCCATGTCTCAAGATCTTTGACTTAACAGCAATTGATAATGTCTCGTAAAATATATGCGAAATCGCACCACCTCAGTACGGTTGGACTAATCAGCCGGAACGCGTTAGAGAGCGTCCCGCTTAGGAGTTTGAACTGAAGCTGATCATTACGGTGGTATAGTCTTATCAGCCGGAAGGCGTTAGCCTCCGGTTGTGTATTGAACCGGAGGCTAACGCCTTCCGGCTGATAAATCACCTGTAAATCCCGCGTTTTCAAGTTCATTCCTAAGCAGGACGCTCTAGCTTAGGAGTTTGAACTGAAGCTGATCATTACGGTGGTATAGTCTTATCAGCCGGAAGGCGTTAGCCTCCGGTTGTGTATTG
>JANODD010000032.1:0-4347 GCA_031412515.1 Planctomycetia bacterium
GTGCTGACGATCAGGCCCAGGAAATGGCAGCGAAGCTCACTGAGATCTGTCGCAAACACAACGTTCCATCTATGACTGCTGCGGTGGTCAACGCGAATGGCTTGGTTCAATCACAGTGCTTTGGCATTCGAAAACGGGGCACTTCCGACAAGGTTGAGTTGTCAGATAGGTTTCCGATCGGATCCAACACTAAATCCATGACGGCAACTTTGGCTGCTGCCATGGTTGAAGCAGGCAAGATCAACTGGGATACAACGATTGGTGATGTATGGCCCAAAGCTAAAGATGGCGACATCCATCCCAAGCTCCGCAACGTTACACTGGACCAGTTGCTGTCTCACCAAAGCGGACTTGCTGAAAATATTTCTGACATTTCCAATCAAGCTTGGGGCAGCTTCTTCGAAGAAAAACAATCGCCCACTTTAGAACGGCGGCGGATGGTTAAGCTCACTCTTTCCCATGCCCCTTCGAAGCCCCAAGGCAAGTTCGCCTATTCAAATCTTGGTTACGCCGTCGCATCCGCTATGTTGGAAACCAGGGCAGAGGAATCATTTGAGTCTCTCATGAAAAAGCACGTGTTCGCTCCGCTGGAAATGCGTTCGGCCGACTTTCGTTCGATGAAGTCCGCCAAGCAACTCCAGCCACCGCTGCTTTGGGGCCATCAAGCGGAAGGTGGCAAGTCGGTTGATCCCAGAACTGCAGGCGCTGGAAACCCGACGGTCTATGCAGCCGCAGGCACGGTCCACTTGTCTATCGAAGATTATGCCAAGTATGCGCGCTGGCAGTTGGCAGGTAAGCCAGCACCTGTGCTTCGAAATCAAATCGCCTTCGATCATCTTCACCAGCCGCAAGTCGACTATACGCTTCCAGGTGCAAAGTACGCGTGTGGTTGGATTTGTCTAGATACCGCGTATGGACCCGCGCTCAATCATGCCGGTTCCAACACGAATACTTTTTCACTGATTTGGGTTTTGCCTGAAGCAAACTTTGCTGCCGTTGTTTGCACCAACACGGGGGAACCGCAAGCGTTTCCAGCTTGTGATGAAATGATTAGCTATCTGATGGGAAAGTATGCAGTCGCGAAAACAAGCAAGCCTGTCGACGCGCCAGTTGCGGATCAAGGCAACATCGCACCTGAGCGTTTGGTTGGTCGTTATCAACTCGCGCCTAACTTCATCTTTGACGTGAAACTCAATGACGGTCGTATAATGGTAGGCATCACAAATCAGCCCACGCAGGAGGTCTTTGCAGACTCTCCCACAAAATGGTCCTACCGCGGCGTAAAAGCTCAACTGGAGTTCCATCTTAAAGAAAATAGCCCTGCGTACGCCCTTACCCTGCATCAGAACGGTATTGCCCAAAAGGCTCAACGAATTAGCAATTAGGCTGTCAACAACCCGATGCAGTTTTTATTTGACTTTTTCGTTTTGTTGTTTTTTTGACACCCGAAAGGTGTAAGACTTGAAGCATTTCGGCGAGCAAGTGGCTGGTTTAGTGAGAAACCAGGCACACCCGTAAGCTCTTAGTTACATCCGGTTTCTCACGAAACCAGCTACCTACTTGCATTCTGCTGTATCGTCGAAATGATGCGATCGAACTAATACTTGACCAAGGCTTTAAAAACCCCTCCTTCATTCACTGCATCCCCGAGTTCGCGCGCATGAAGATAAAGGAACACTTATCCCCTCTAGTTGACATGACATTAACAACGCTTATATTTTTCCAAAGTAGACAGCCCATTCTAATTGCGATAGACAATCGCCAGAGGGTGGGTGTCAAGAGCGTTTGCGATCAGTTATTGATGCGAGGACAACAATTTTGTTAAGCCAAACGTTCCCACCGAATGTCATTCTACGAAAAAGTCTTCGAAAATCCCCGACTGGCATCAAGGGGCTCGACGAGATAATGGGGGGAGGACTTCCCACTGGGCGTCCGACGCTTATCTGCGGCAGTGCCGGCTGTGGCAAGACGCTTCTCGGGGTTGAGTTTATTGTTCGAGGCGCGATCGAGTACGATGAGCCCGGAGTCTTTGTGGCGTTCGAGGAAACGGCCGAGGAGTTGGCTGAGAATGTTTGTTCGCTGAACATCGATCTGGATGACCTGATAGCCAGAAAAAAACTGGCCGTTGACTATATTCGGATCGAGCGGAGTGAGATCGAAGAGACAGGCGAATACGATCTCGAAGGACTTTTTATACGTCTCGGCCATGCGATTGATTCCATTGGGGCCAAACGCGTTGTTTTGGATACGCTCGAAACGCTCTTCAGCGGGCTCGATAATGTCGCAATACTCCGCGCGGAATTGAGGAGACTTTTCCGATGGTTGAAAATGAAGGGAGTGACTGCGATCATCACGGCCGAGCGAGGCGACGGTACGCTGACGCGTCATGGTCTTGAAGAGTACGTATCCGATTGCGTAATTGTCTTGGACCATCGAACTGAGGGGCAGATTTCTACCAGACGCCTCAGGGTCGTAAAGTATCGCGGAACTTCGCATGCAACCAACGAGTTTCCATTTTTGATCGATGAAGGCGGCATCTCGGTCCTGCCGATCACTTCGCTGCATCTGCAGCACACCGTTTCCAAAGATCGGCTATCGACTGGGATACCTGGCCTCGACGCCATGCTCGGTGGCGAAGGCTTTTATCGTGGAACCAGTATATTGATTTCGGGCACAGCAGGTATTGGCAAAACAAGTTTCGCTTGCAACGCGGTAGACGCAAGTTGCCGGCGCGGTGAACGCTGCCTCTACTTTGCATTTGAAGAATCTGAAGCGCAGCTACTTCGCAACATGAGTTCGATCGGCCTCGATTTGGAAAAGTGGATAAAAAGCGATCTGCTTCGCGTTCATTCCACCCGCCCCACGCTCAACGGTCTCGAGATGCACCTAACGGCCATCTATAAGCAGATCGAAAAGTTCAAGCCACAGCTTGTTGTCATTGACCCGATTAGCAATTTTACAGCCGCAGGAACTAATACGGAGGCGGGATTAATGGTCGTTCGTTTAGTCGATTATCTCAAGGGACATCAGATTACTGGTATTTTGACAAACCTTAATCATGCCGGTACAGGACTCGAACAAACCGATATAGGCATCTCATCGAACATAGACACATGGTTGCTGCTTCGGGACGTTGAACTTAGTGGAGAACGCAACCGGACGCTATACATTTTAAAATCGCGTGGAATGGCACACAGCAATCAGGTTCGTGAATTTGCCTTGTCGAACACCGGCGTACAGTTAACCGACGTTTATCTCGGCACCGAAGGTGTCCTAACCGGATCGGCAAGAATCGCTCAGGAAGGCAAAGAACAAAACTTTGCTTTAGAGCGGTCACAGGCAATTGAACGGAAACGGCGGGAGTTAGAACGGAAGCAGCAAGCGATGGAGTCTCAGGTAGCTGCTTTAAGGTTGCAGTTTGAGTCGGAGAAAGAAGAGTTAGTGGTGAATATTGCCAGCGACGAAGCAGCCCTATCGCAAATTGAACAGAGGCGCATAGAAATGGCAAGAAAACGAAAGTCTCATCTTGGTGCCCAGAATGCAATGACTGACACAATGACTGTAGAGGGATCTAAATGAATGGAGATTGCTCACCGAATCCAACCGACGCCATGAATTGGCAATTAAAGCTGTACATTGCCGGACAGTCACCCAAATCCGTTCGCGCAATTGCTAATCTCCAAAAGCTCTGTGAACAACATATGGCTGGCATGTTTGAAATCGAAGTCATCGATCTGTTGGAGCATCCTGGACTGGCCAAAGACGATGAGATCTTCGCTGTTCCTACACTCGTTCGAAAACTGCCTGAACCAATTCGCAAGATAATCGGAGATCTGTCAGACACTGAGCGAACTCTTGTTGGACTGCAAATTCGTTTAACTACTAAAGATGGGATCAGCCGATGATCGGCATCACGCAGAATTTGAAGCCATTTGAGAACGATAAAAATGATTTGGGCGACAATCCCGACCTAGTTATCCTCTGCTTGTACATCGCAGGGTTGACTCCACGATCGACGCTTGCTGTCGAACGCATCAGAGCCCTCTGCGAGGAGTTTCTGGCGGGTCGCTATGAGTTGAAAGTCGTTGATATGTATCTTCAACCGGAAGAAGCGAAACGAGCGCATATTATCGTGGCTCCCACGCTCGTTAAAGTTGCGCCTACCCCGTTACAGTTCTTTATCGGCGACATGATGGAAAAGACCGCGTTCTTACGCAGTCTCAAAATGGCGGGCTAAATAACGTTCGACGAATAAGAAGGAGAGTGGTATGCACAGGGATAGCCAACCACACGACGAGCCCACACGAGAGATAGAGCGACTGCGACTTCGACTGGACGAAGCAGAGG
>JANODD010000033.1:0-32196 GCA_031412515.1 Planctomycetia bacterium
GAAGTCGTCAATCGCTGGTTCAAGCTCTTTCCGCCGCGTGGTACGGATCGCAAGCCACTGCCGCCTGAAAAATTGAAGGCGCTGGTCACTGAACGTTTGAAGGATGCGCAGTGGATCGCTTCAACGCGCGAGCGTTTAGGATCGCTGAGTTGGTTTATGAAATGTCTGAAGGAACCGCTTTCGAGGATGGTCAACAAGGCTGAAAAATGCACAGGGGCGTTCTTTGAGGGACGTTTCAAATCGATCGCAATTCTCGATGAAGAAGCTTTGCTCTCGGTGTGCGCCTACATCGACTTGAATCCAGTTGCCGCCGGCATTGCGGCTGTTCCAGAGGAGAGTGAGCATACGTCGGTGAAAGCTCGCGTCGAGCATGTGAAAGTGCAAGGGCGAGCGAAGGATCTCCAAGCCGCTATTGCAGGCAGCGTTGCTGGTTCACGAGCTTCGAAGGAGCTAGAGGCAGCGCTGTGGTTGATACCGATCGAGGATCGCCGCCAGTTGGATTCGAAGCGCGAAGGGATGCTCAGCGGTTTTACGCTGGGCAATTATCTGATGTTGGTCGAGTACACCGGCCGACTGCTTCGCGAGGGCAAGGCGTCGATATCGTCAGAGTTAACAGACATCTTCGAGCGTCTTGGCAGTTCAGCGGCCCTTTGGCAAGCTCGGCTGCAGAAGCTCAGTGGCGGCCGAGGTCTTGGTCGCTTCCTTTCGACCAGTCGCGAGCGACTGCGCGAGGTGGCGCAGAAACTCGGCGTCCATCACCTAGCCAACCTAGACGGTTGCCCAGCGTAGAGCTGACGCAGTGGTTACGGATAGCATTCTCGCATCACAGATGATTGTAAGTTTGCTGTGACGCCTTACCCGGTGCGCGGTGAGCCATTTCGCAGCTGAAATTTCTGAATCTCAACAGCGGGAAACCGCAGGCGTTGGACGGAATTGCCGCAGTCCAAGCTAACTCGGCTGACATTTATCGTTTCTTCTGCCGACGATATTAAATGTCCCCTGATAAGTGGCCCTTAGCCGACGATAGAGCGCATACATAGCCTGTCCTTCATTCCCTCCTTTGGCAGCGAAGTAAGCTCGAAGCGCTTCGAAGTGAGTTAACTTCCCTGCACGGTAGTCGCTCCAATAATCGTGCACGCCCGATGGTAGCAATTGCGACTCGGCGAGTGTGTAGAAATCGTGATGGGTCATAGTGCCGTCGAAATCGGTCACCGAGACACGCTTCGTAAAACTCATGACAGCATCTGCAAATCGTAGAGAGAATGAAAACCAACGCAGTTACCGCTTGAGGGCGTTTTCGGATGCGGTCTAGAACATTATCTGGGTTAAGCGAGATGCTGTCGATGCCTTGCTCAACCAAGCACTGCTAGACAAGAATATCGTGAACCACGCGGCCGTTGACATCAGTTAGACGGTAGTCGCGACCGGCGTGACGGAAGGTCAGTCGTTCGTGGTCAATGCCTAACTGATGCAGAATGGTAGCTTGAAGATCATGCACCGAAACTTCATTCTCGGCGACGCCATCAGCCAATTCGTCACTTCGGCCGTAAACCATTCCGCCGCGAATGCCGGCGCCAGCCAACCACGTACTGAAGACCCGCGAATGATGTCCGCGACCGTTTGTGCCCGGCGAAGGTAAGAAGGGCTCGCGGCCAAACTCGGTGGTAAAGACAACCAATGTATCGTCGAGCATGCCACGCAATCTCAAGTCCTTGATCAACGCAGCAACCGGTTGATCGACGTTCCTCGCCAGTCGATCGTATTTCGTCAATTCCGCATGTGCATCCCAGTTGCGATCTACATTGCTATCGCCATCGATCAGTTCTACGAACCGCACGCCGCGTTCTACCATACGACGCGCGACCAAGCACTGCCAAGCAAAGCCAGAGGTATCGCCGGGTTCCAAACCGTAAAGATCGAGCGTCGCTTTGGACTCCTGGCGGAGGTCAAACAAATCCGGTGCAGCCATTTGCATTCCAGCAGCCGTTTCGTAGGACTTGATCCTGGCCGCGAGTTGCATGTCGACTTCTCGATCGATTAAATGCTGCTGATTAAAGTACGAAAGTATGTCGAGTTCCGTTCGCTGGAGCTCCGCTGTGCGCGCGCGGCGGTGCATGTTCGCGATGGGTTCCGGTCCGGGAATAACTCGAGTGCCTTGGTGGACGGCAGGCAGAAAATCCGAGCCCCATACTTGTCCGCCCGCGTAAGGTAGTCCAGGTGAAACCACCATGAAGGCTGGTAAATTGGAATTCTCCGTTCCTAAACCATAGCTGACCCACGATCCGATGCTGGGACGATTGAAAGTCGCAGATCCGGTATGAATGCCAATGGTGGCACCGAAGTGATCACCGTTGATGTTTGTCATCGATCGAATTAAGCACGCTTCGTCCATGATTCCGCCAATGTGTGGAAAGAGTTCGCTGACTTCGGTCTCACATTGGCTGAAGCGTTTGTACTTCCATCCACTTCCTTTGTAATACAAGTTGGGTTTGTACTGCGTATCGTGCCGCGCAGTGAGAATAGGCTTTGGATCGAACGTGTCGATATGTGACACACCGCCAGTCATGAACAAGAAAATGACTCGCTTGGCTGTCGCGGCGAAATGTGGCTTTTTAGGGGCCAACGGGTCTTCTGCTCGCGGAAGCGTGTTCGCAGCAGGTGTATCGGCCGCCATCAATTCAGACATTAGGCCCGGCAGTAGCAACCCGCTGCCGGCCAGCGATCGAATCATTTGTCTGCGATTTGGGTTCATGCTTCGTTCAACTCTGATTCTGGATCATTGTTTGTGGTTCCAATCAAGCTAGTGCTTCGACACAATTTAATCTTAGGGTTGGCTGAATGGCTGTAGCCGCGATGATTCGGGTAGCGGAAGCCGTCAAGGCTTTCGGTTCATGCTTAGGACCCGAAAACAACGAAATGCTTGACGCATTCCGCTACCCCAAAATCTAATCTGGACAAAGCACTAGTCTACAAACAAAAACTCGTTACTGCATAACATCGCTCGAACCAAACTTGTTCGCGCAGCTTGTGGCTGGTCAAAGGACTGCTTGCTCAATGCGTCCAGTCTTGCCAGCACAGCCTCGACTTCCACTTGCCGCGGATCGCGCCCGAACAAGTTCACGTAGAGCCACTGCACCAGATGTTCAGTTGACTGAGTCATCGAATTCATTCGCTCTGCAATGGCTTTCGATTGCTCTTCAATAAATTGTGAATTGAGGAAGTACAGCGACTGGATGCTTGTCGTTGTCGCACGCCGTTCGCTCACATGCAAGTTTCCGTCCGGAGCGTCAAACGTATCCAAGTAAACATTCTTGCGAATACGTTGCCGGAACTGGTAGATCGTCCGTTGATCATTCTCGTAATTGCCGATGAATGGCTCATGTTGGCGGTAAAAATAGGTTAGTGGATGGGGGAACGGATGGCGTCCACCGCAGGATGGATCTAACTGGCCGCTAAAAGCGAGAATCGAATCGCGAATTTGTTCAGCGTCCAATCGACGTCGATTGGCTCGCCACAGATAAATATTTTCAGGATCCGTAGCGGAACTCTGCGGCACATCGCGGCTATCTAACCGGTACGTCTTCGAGCTAACGATCAACCGATGAAGCTGTTTGATTGACCAATTGTTTTCAACTAAGTAGTTGGCGAGAAAGTCGAGCAGTTCGGGGTGTGAAGGCCTTGTTCCGCGTACGCCAAAGTCGCTAGTTGTTGCAACCAGGCCACGGCCAAAGTGATGGTGCCAAATACGATTGGCGATTACTCGGGCGGTTAGCGGGTTGTTTTCGTCTGCAATCCAGTCTGCCAGTTGGAGTCGACCGCTTTGCTGCGAAAGATCTTCAGGCAGGGTTTGTCCGCCTAGAATCTGGAGAAAACCTCGACGAATTACTGCCCCTTTGTTTCGCGGTTCGCCTTGTTTTTGAATGTATGCGTCTTCGGTTTTGCCTTCACTGACCGCAAAGGCGATTTCGGTATTAGGGAACGATTCAGCCGCTTTTGCAATTTCATTTCGAAGCGAGACGACTTGCAACCAAGCGATGTCACGAGTGTAGCCCGGCCTATCAACCGGCTTGATCTGAAACTCCTTGTAGCGTTCGAAGGCCGCACGTTCTTTCTTTAGCAGCGGCGCAACTTTGGCTCGATGCTCGCCCAGCAATCGGTCAGCTCCATCCTTGCCGAGGCGATAAACAAAATCGCTGCGATAAGGCTTATGCTCAGCCCCAGCGTGAGGATACGTTGTACTTCTGAAGATCCCGTACAACGCATAGTAATCAGCTGTAGGAATCGGATCGAATTTGTGATCATGACAACGGGCACAGCCAACTGATAAACCGAGAAATGTTTTGCCGAGATTATCGATCGTGTCCTCGATAGTAATGTGTGGCAACGATTCAGGCGTAACTCCAATTCGACGTGAGATGGCGACATAACCCGTCGCAATCGTCCGCTCCCAAGTTTCTTCAGGGTTATTGCTGGGCATTAAGTCGCCCGCTATCTGTTCCCGAACAAATTGGTCGTAGGGTTTATCGTTGTTGAACGCATCGATCACGTAGTTGCGGTACTTGTGGGCTTCAGGAATAGGATAGTCCGATGCGTCCCCGGCGGTATCGGCGTAGCGGACGAGATCAAGCCAGTGTTGTGCCCAACGCTCACCGTATTGTTTCGTAGCAAGCAGGCGTTCAACTAAGCCAGTCCGCGCTGCAACTTCGTCTATTGCTGACGCTGTTTTAAAGTCAACAATCTCTTGGGGCGTTGGCGGCAGGCCCGTTAGATCATAAGTCAATCTGCGTATCAAGGTTTCGGGCGATGCTGCACGCGACACAGTCAGATTTCGCTGTTGCTGGGCAACTGTGATAAAAGCGTCGATTGGGTTTGATTTAACTCCGTCAACCTGCGGGATTTCTGGAGGGGTGAGTGGTTGAAAGGACCAGAACGCGCGCTCTTCATCCGTGATGCCGTCATCGCGTATGTCAGTAGATTCTTTGGGCCAATAAGCACCACGTGAAATCCACTGACTTACGATCTCGATTTCACTTGCATCCAGCGGATTTTCCGGGGGCATCGAGATCTCATTGTGCTTACCCGCCACCACTTGCCATAGCAAACTCTTAGCCGCATCGCCCGCTACTATCGCCGGTCCTGAGTTTCCGCCTTTAGCGATCGCCGCCAGAGAATCCAAACGCAGTCCGCCCTCCGCTTTGCGACGATGGCATTCGTAACATCGCTTAGCCAAAAGTGGCCGAACGTTAGCTTCAAAAAATACATCCTCTTCCTGCGCCAAGCAGGTCTGCGATGCGAAAATCGAAAATATGAAAAGTAGTGACTTCATCCCAGTTATTGTACATTACCGGCGATCTGTAGGTGGTTGATTATCGTACACCGTAAAACAGTCAGCTAAACAAACCAATGTAGGAAAACCCAAATTTGCCACGCCGGAATGCAGTACCCCTTTAAGAGGTATCTATCGCCCTGATCGTCGAACTTCCGGCATTCGTTTCATCCATTGAACAGCGTGCCGGTTCTGGCAGAAGAGGCACTACAACCACCTGACTCGTTTGTCTTTCTCATGAACGGCGCAAAATGAGACCACTAGCAGAGTGGCGGCGTGACATAAACCACTCTACCGCCTACGCGAATCTCGGTATCAACTAAATACGCTGCGATACTCTCCAGGTCCGGATCGATGCCAAGCCCTGGAGCATCAGGGACGTTCAAGAGGCCATTTTCACTTGGAGCTATATGATTCTTGGTCATCTCACGAGCTAGTCGTTTCAGCTCTGTAGGATATTCGCAAATCTTGTCTGACTCGAGTCCAGCATAAGGTTGCAAAGACGCCGAAAGCGCGAGGTTAGAGGTGAATGTATGATTGACATAGGTAACGCCGCGCGCGGCGGCATAGTCGGCTACATCTTTTGCAATCGTGATTCCGCCAATTCGGCCAGCATCGATCTGCACATACTTGAGTCCAGCATAGTCGATCATGTGCTTGGCCATATGAAAATTGTGGCAGCCTTCACCTCCAGCCATTCCTACCGGCCCGCTCTCTTTTGATAGTGCATGATACTCAGCCAATGCACCCGAGACAAAGGGCTCTTCCAGCCAAGTGGCGCGCACTTCTTTAAGAATATTCAGTCGAGCTCGAGCGGCATCAATGTTGGTGCTCCACACAGTCCCCGCGTCGATTAAAAGAATGCCCTCGTTGCCAAGCCCCTCACGAGCCGCGTGCAATTGATCGCGATCATTTTCAACGCTTGCTTGTCCAAAAGGTCCCCAACCAAATTTGGCTGCACGGAAGCCTTGACCAGCAATTGCTTTGCCTTTGCGCAACGTCTCATCCGGGGTGTCGCCAAACAAGACAGAAGCGTAGGGGGTTTTGCCAAAACGCTTTTCATAACCAAGCAATTTCCAAACCGGCTCATCCAATCTTCGCCCCAGCAAATCCCACAAGGCAATATCGATGCCGGACAAAGTGTGGTCGGCCTGTAATAAGTCCAGACTATTGGCTCGAACCAAGTCACCGATTCTTCGGATATCTGCGATGCTGTCGATGGACTGACCAAGTACCGAAGCGATAACAGGTTTGCAGGCGCTATGTGACATAGGACAGACTAAACTTGCAATCGAAACCAGCGGAGCGGCTTCACACTCGCCCCAACCCACGTGCTCGCCCGCTGCGACTCGCACAAGCAACGCGTCCTGACTGCCGTCGCCGATGTCGAGCACTTCGGGCATCGAGAGGTAATAGAAATCGACGGAATCAATCTTCATTGATGTTGACTTTGTATTGAACGGATGAAATGACGATAGGGCACATCGGAGATCATTGCGAAAGTGAGATTGTACTCAATCCGCTTGTGGGAGAGTTGAGCCCAAGGTTTTAGAGCGTTTTGGAGCCCAATGGTAGCTGGTTTCGTGAGAAACCGGGGCGCACCAGTGACCTTTCTTCTGCATCCGGTTTCTCACGAAACCAGCTACGTTGTAATATGTGAAGTCGTGCCACGGTCAGAAATACGGAATCGATGACATGTCAAAAATTGTTCGACTAGAGACGTTTGTGATTGGCGATGGTCCCGAGATCGATCCAGATAAAGGTGGAGTTGAACCACTGGCTTGTTTACGAGTCCATACTGACGATGGATACTCGGGCTTGTCGGAAGTTTTTCGCGTTCCACCAGGCGTTGTTCAGGCGACCGTTGGCGGCATCGATACGTTTTTTGGGCGTCTGTTAATCGGCCAAGAGTTAACTCATCCTGAACGCATTTGGCAGAGCGTTTGGGACTCGCTAATTCACACCAATCGCCGCGGTTGGGAAGTGATTATCCTTGGCGCGTTAGACGTCGCCGTATGGGATATCTATGGAAAAAAACTAGGCGAGTCGGTGTGGCGATTGCTTGGAGGTGCTCAGCGCGGGCCCTTTCAGACGTACCGCGAGACTCCTACTAACTGTGCCGTGCCTTACTGCACCATCGTGTCCGATGTGTGGGGTGGTGAAGCAATGTTCACTCAGCAATTGAGACGCGTCGAACGCTTGCTCGAGCTAGGTTATCTCGCGTTCAAAGTCGAGCCGATGATGTCGTCTCCGGCGGATGTGGTGGAGTTGGCTCGGCGGGCTCGAAAGCTCTTAGGTAGTGGCCCAAAGCTGATGGTAGATGTGGGTTATGCTTTTAACGTTGTGCCGACAGTGGCTCGAATTGCTCGGCAGCTAGAGGAATTCGAACTCGAGTTTTTTGAGACGCCATTTCCGGTCGATTCACCGCTTCCGTATGCACAGTTGAGCGAATTGACATCGATACCGCTGGCCATGGGTGAACACGGCGTGACCCGTTGGGAGTTTCTCGACATGATGGATCGCGGCAAGGTTTCTGTGGTACAGCCTTACATGACGACCTGCGGCGGGCTCACTGAAGCCAAACGTATCGTCGATTTAGCGTTGCCCCGTGGCGCTGTGGTTTGTCCAGGGAACTGGTCGACTCAGATACTCGGCGCTGCCTCCGTTCATTTGGCCGCTTACTCAAAGATCACGCCGCTCATTGAATTCGCACCTGCAGAGGTTTTTGATTCTCCGCTGCGCATGGAGCTCCAAACGGCAGGCCTGCAAGTGATCGACGGAATGATCGAATTTCCCACGGTCCCAGGAATTGGCTATAACCTACCGGAAGAATTAATTACTAAGTATCGGATTTCCTGCTAGTGCTATGTTCGAGTTTAATTTTATGGTTGAGTGTCGCACAATTGTCTCAATTGTTGCAGCTACGATCGAGACAATCGTGCGACACTAACATCACTAGGAAAGTTGCAGTGAAGTATGGCTTCTGAGCTTGAACCGCGAGTTACTCTTCCAAGCCTTAACGTGCCTGCGATCGGTCGCTGGCAAGTTGTCTTGCTGCTTATGGGGTTTGCTGCACTGGGACACTTCAATCGCGTGGGCATTTCGGTCTTGGGAAGCGAAGTGTTTATTCCCATTCTCGGTATCAGTGAAACTCGCATGGGGATGGTCTATTCGGCGTTCTTGATTGCCTATTCGATTGCTATGTTGCCAGGCGGTTGGCTGATCGACCGAATCGGATCCGCTAGAGCATTAACGCTGTATGCATTGCTGATGGGGATTTTCGTTTGCTTGACGGGCGCGATTGGTTGGGTCACGACGCATCCAGAAAGTTTGCTTATAGGACTGCTTGTCATTCGCTGCCTGGCGGGCGTCAGCAGTGCTCCGCTTCATCCCGGAGCGGCTCATGTGGTGTCCACTTTGTATTCAGGGCCTGGACGCACAACGGCCAACGGAATTGTCACGGCCGGTGCTTTGATTGGCATCGCCGTTTGTTTTCCGTTACTTGGTTGGCTTATGGATCACATGACATGGCAACTCGCCACGGTGGTGAGCGGAATGACATTAGTTGCGTACGGTATGCTCTGGAAAATTTTCACAGAACACAGGCTTTACAATAACTCAAGTTTCAAGACAGTTGAATCTGCGGCCAGTGCAAATCCCGTAGAGACTCAATGGACGTTGTTTCAGAATCGAGATATGTGGCTGGTCGCGCTCAGCTACGCGGCTTACGGATATTTGCAATACCTTTTTTTCTACTGGATGAATTACTACTTCAATACGATCCTGCATGTCCCCCAAGTTGAAGCTCGTTGGATTTCGTTCTGGATCACGCTATCTCAAGCGGCTGGGATGGTGATCGGTGGTCTAGGCACCGATTTTGTTTGCAGAAAGTTAGGAACTGCCTTTGGCCGACGAGCCATCGTTATTTCAGGCATGGGATTGGGGGCATGTTTTGGAGTTTTCGCGGTCAATGTGAGCGACCTGCGTCAAGTCGCTATTTGTATGTCGATCTCAATGGCCGCCTTGGGATTGTGCGAAGGTGTTTTTTGGACGACGGCTACCGAGATCGGTCGCAAGTCTGGCGGATTCGCAGCGGCATTCATGAACACCGGCGGCAATGTCGGGGGCTTAATTTCACCGGTCCTGTCCCCAGTTCTGGCAGAACAAATGGGATGGACCGGAGCGATAACTTTTGCTTGCGGCATAGCGGCTGTCGGAGGTCTGGTTTGGCTTTTTATCCGACCTGCACAATGTCTATGAAATGGTAACGACACAAACCCGTGTTCTGGGCAAAAAGGCGAATATGTCGAGGTAACTCGCGAAGCCATCTTCCGATGTTGGCATCAATTGCACCGCTGGCTGCAAAGCGACTTGCCAGGTTTACGCCTACGTCGGCGCATAAAGACTTTGACCGACGAGTGGCACCGCAGCATTAACAGCGACTGTCCACAAGGCGATGATGGCTTGTTGCTGACATCCGCTCAGCTTGCAGCCTTGGATGACTGGCATCGGCAGGGAGACGTTGTCTTCGATGAACGTGAAGTCATTTTCATTAAAGCAAGTTCGTTAAAACGACAAAACGATAAACTGCGTGAGATCCAAAGGTTACGTGAGTTGGCGGATGCGGAAGTGGCAAGAGCGGAAGAAGCCGAGGCACGCCAGCGCGCCGAACAATCCGCTAGGTCCACGCGTGAGCTTTACTAACGATCGCTGTAGCGACAAGGGATTTCTGGCGTTGCCAACGGCGGCTTATTTGGAGCTGCTCGACTGGACGGCTCGTCAGATCGTCGGTGGCAAACGCGGTGCAACACCCGAAGTTGTTTGATGCAGATTGCTCCGTTGCTCAATTCTGGAAAGAAAGTGCAGAGTGGTTCTCCAATCCGCCAATGAACGAATTCCTAGTTCGATTATAAAGTTGCAAAGCATTTCTACTTCTCCTATAGTGCCCGAAGTAAAAATTTAGTCTCAATAAGAGCAAAAGATGTCTAGTGAGTTTGAATCGTTCGGTAAAAACGAGTCCGCGCCATTTACGCTTCGAGTTCACCGCGGAGATGGAATGGCACTGCTGGCCATGAATTGGAGGAAGGGAAAGCCGCCAGCTGACTTTGTCGGTTTTGGCATTGAGTATCGAGCACCCGGATCAAAGACTTTTCAAAATGTCCTGAATCGAATTTCGTTTCCTCAAGCTGATGGGACGGTTTCAGGAGTACGCAAGAAGTCATTGGAAGCGCCAATTCAAAAATTCCGATGGGTCAACTTCCCGAGTACAAAAATTCCGCCTGGAAAGTTTATGTATCGTGTCACTGCAATGTTTATGGATACTGACGGTAAGCTTCGCAAGGGAGAAAAACAAACAGCAACGATCGCACTGAGTCGTGAAACTTGTCCTGGACAACTCAATGTGTCGTTCGCGATTGAAGGTCTGCGGATTTTCGATCACTACCAATTCCGAGTCGCGCAGCTGGACAGTAAGAAGGCGAAAAGAACACTCTCGCTCAAGCAACCTCCGAGAATCAAGGGCGATCAAGCTTGGTGGGAACCTTACTATTCGAATCCAGTCTTAATTCGCGATCGCAAGTTGTTTTCATAAGGATCATGCAACTATGTCGAACATAAAGTTCGTTTCCGAAGTTCGATTTCACGGGCTATTGGATGATAAAAACGCTAGCGCATTGTGCGGCGTCGATGGACTGATTTTTGTTGCGACCGATGAACCGACAAGCGGCGGGAATGTAGTTCAGGTGCTTCGACCATCAGGCGATGACTTCGCGTTGGACCCGACGCGGACTGTGTTGCTTGATCCATCCGTTTCCCAGAAAAAAGAAATGGACATCGAAGGTCTCGCCGCTGACGGACACACAATTTACGTAGTCGGATCGCACTCCGCAAAACGAAAGAAAGTCGATCCCGATAAAACATTCAAGACAAATCGCAAGGCGCTGACGTCGCCCGTTGAAGCTCAGCCGTCGCGAGACGTTTTGTTGCGATTTGATTGGAAAGACGATGGCGAGCCAGTTGAAATCGAAAGTACTACGCTGCGAAATGTGTTCGAAAAGACCGAGCCGTTCGCAACCTTTCAATCAATCGGTAGCAAAGAGAACGGTATCGACATTGAGGGTATCGCAGTCTACCAAAAGCAAGTCTACGTAGGCTTTCGCGGGCCCGTGTTAAGAGGCAATTTCGCCGTAGTCCTCAAGTTTGGTTTTGGCCAGCCTGTGAAAAAGCCAACTCCTCTGTTCGTCAATTTGGGTGGGCGCGGCATTCGTGACCTTGCAACAGTTAAGAAAGGCTTGCTAATTCTTGTGGGCCCCGTTGGCGATGGGCCAGGATCCTATCAAATCTATTTTTGGGATGGTCAGGACGGCGTGCCTGGCTCCGACGTTCCAATCTCAATGAGTAAACCAGGACTGCAGCTGATTGGTGACCTGCCGGCAATCGGGGCTGCAGATGCGGTTGGCAGCGAACCCAAACCCGAAGGCATGATGATTCTGAATGATAAAGAGACCAGCTGGGAAGTGTTAATCGTTTGTGACGGTTTGAAAAACGGTCACGCTCTGAAATTTCAGGTCAAACTGCCTAAACCGGTATGAGTGTTCACTTCGAAAGATCCTTAGATCCTTGAAGTAAAGATTAGAGCGATTGCTACAGTTTATGATTGTCGTTCGCGTACCGACCTCAAAGCGTGTGCCAGCGTTCATTACGGTGCCAGCGGGTGGGCAAACGAAGTAGTTTCCGTAACCAGGGATTCCCACACTGTCATTCACATAGAAGCTACCAGGTGCCAGTCACTGATCGACTGCGTCGGCAAGTCTCAAAGGAATTGTAACACCCATGAATCCAAGACTAGGTCAACACTGTTGCTCGCTGATTAACAGCGTTTCGCAATTGTGACAGTAGTCGACCGTAGCGGTATAGCGGCCCTAAGTAAAGCAAATCGAACAACAAGATCGGCACCAGCCGAACGAGAGGCCCAAGTAACGCCTCAGGTAGCCCGTATTCCTGCCATCCACGTTGTAAGGCTAACGCCACTGCAGGATAAATCAGAATCCAAATGCAAGGGCAGAAAAAAATTACGACCAGAATGACGCCGACAATCATTGACGTTGAGACAGTACCACCGAACAGAAACAATACAAAGATCGGTGACAACGCCAAATCATCGCGCCCAAGATAAACAGCGATGTTGCGTGCAAACATGACGAAAAACACCGCAGCCAGTGCGTGTGCGCACCCAGCCAGCAAAATACCGATCAATATTCGCGCTGGGAGTTCCAACTCGGGGATTGCCACCAGCGTAGTGACAAACACGATAATCGCGGCAAGCTGACAACCAATCGACCCGGCGATTGTGGCACGCGTCGGCTGGTTAAGCGGGGCAACTGAACAGAGCAACCTACCCGTAAAGTCGAAAGTAAGCGCCATGAAGACACCGGCTCCGAGCGTATAGCCAACGCTTGATGTCACCAGCGCTTGCGGATTCGCCATTGCCAATGCACTAATGATCAACAACACAAGCGAGGAAAGACCAACTGCCACCAGTTTTAGCATCAGTCCGCGACTCACCCAATTCCACTGCATAGCAGTGCTGCGAAAGATGTTGAGCCTTGTGGCCGGAGTCCTATTCGACACTTATCGCTCCTTCCACGTAAACACGCTCCCCCCCGAGAACGCCGCTGATTGACTCAGCGGATCGTTCGGCTCTTCTTACACGAGGGGTTCGTCGATAATAGTGGTCAGCCGCTTTTTTATGTGACAAGAAAAGCGAATAGAAACCTAATCAGTTAACACTGAAGTCCAAAATGCCATCCTGCGTGGGCAAGTCCTCTGTTCGGGTATGGTCAGTGAACAACGACTTGGGTAAGGCGACTTCAGCCGCAGTGGCACCGGTAATTTTCTTGTCAAATCCACTGATTCGAACCAGATGCGGACCACCCAAAACTCCGACGCCGTCGACAAGACCAGTGTCGTACTTACCGTCCAAGATTTTAGCTCGACCCGGACCACCTTTGTTGCCTTTGCTACCATCAGGTTCAAAGACAATGTAACCCTCTGGCACTGGTGCACCTTTGAAAGTTACTGAGCCCGAAAGTCGATAGCGTCTTTCACTATTCGAACAGCCAACCAAAACGACCAACAAAACCGCGTACAGAACCCATCGCATGAGTACACTCCATCTTCGATAAAACTAGGCGAGTCTATCCAAGCGCCTGTCGGAAAAGGGGGCTGACCCTCTCCGTTTTCGGACAGGCTCTAAGTTTGTCTTTGCTGAGCCTGTCTATTCCAAGCTCGTCGATTCGCCACCGTTCCTGCTAGCAGCGGCCCGATATACAGCCATGTCCATGTTCTCGGCAACGAATTGCACGGATCCGTCGGCTCGCGTGAATTGACAACCGCCGGTGTGCATGCTGCCGAAGGAGCCATCGTTCCACTTCAGCGAAAACTTGGAATTGATCGGGTACGTGACGTTCTTGGAAAGATAGAGCAGCGTTCCTCGAGCGTCGGAGTACCAACCGCGAGTGAAGGGCCGCCAAAACTGGTATCCCTTCCATGCAAACTCTCCTACCATCAAAGTGTTTGACGTTCCATCCGTAATTTGTGACATACGATTCTTGTCAGGAACCGTGTAGGTCGCGGTTCGGACGCGAGCCGATCCGAACACGCCTTGAGTGCTGACCACTCCAAAATCAAGAGCTGGATCTCCGATCACGGTGTAAGGCTGATTGTTTGCAGCTGCATTAGGCCCCGTTGGACCAAGAACCGCATGGTAGTGACCGGTGCGAACATCCGCTTCGTTAATCGAGGCTGGTGAAGCTGTCGTATTGAAAACTGAGAATAGAGAATCGTCTGGCGCGCTTGGGCATTGAAGTGATGGAATGACTGCCCCTTTGACGACTGCGATGCGATTGAAAGAATTCCATGCTCCCTGAGTGAAATCGAAACGGTCGTATAAATTCTTTTGTTCGACGAAGGGAAGGGTCATCACTACCCACGACATTGAATTCGAATCGATTCCAGAAGGAGGCAAGGCCTTGAAGGCGCTTTCATAGTTGTGAAGAGCCAGTCCCCACTGCTTCAAATTGTTAGAGCACTGCATACGCCGCGCTGCTTCGCGCGCCGCCTGAACTGCGGGCAGTAGCAATCCCACCAAAATACCGATGATGGCTATCACCACCAGCAATTCAACCAGCGTAAAACCCCGATATATCCGAGCATAAGTAGACATAAAAACCTCACATGGCATATGGGAAAGAAAAAACATATGGCCTGAGGAAGCGGACCGTATTGCCGCTGACCGATCGCGATTATCGCGCTCTGCATCGCGAATTGCAACTATTCCAGTCGCCTAATAAAAAATAAAATGCCGCCAATGCAATATATAGGCTCTGCCTTCAACCTTAATTACCTGGTCAGCCCATTCAGCCAAGCGAATCTATACTTGATAATATGTCCTTCAAACCAAAAGGGATCCTGGGAAAATTGCAGCCTTGGAGGATCTTTCTCTTGGCGATACCAACGGCGGTTTGTAAAGAGCTGCTCGACGGTATAGCTCGTCCAGATCGTAGGAAGAAGATCATGGAAGAAGATCATGGAAGAAGATCATGGGGACACACATGTAAAGAGAGTAACTATAATTTTGAGCAAGCAAGTTTCTACTCTTTACTGTCCTTAACCATGAGCTGAGCGTATGCCTCGCAAAATGTGATCCTGGGGACACACATGTTTGCTTGGGGTAGTTGAGTTCCTGAATGGGTAGGAGTAACCTTTTCCACTAACAAAGGCGATTTCGCAATATTGTGTGGAGGGCTCAGCAATGGCAAGAGTGGCTCGAGTGGAAGCGTTTGCAGCGGATGAAATTGCTACCATTCATGTGATGAACCGTGTGGTACGGCGTTGCTTCTTGATGGGAACCGACGAATTCACTGGAAAGAACTATGACCACCGCAAGACTTGGGTCGAAAATGAACTCAAACGGCTGGCGGCAGGCTTTGGGATCGATCTACTCACCTTCTCGATTCTTTCAAATCACTTCCATTTAATGCTTAGGTCGCGTCCGGATGTGGTTGCGACTTGGGACGATAGCGAGGTCGCTCGACGCTGGTTGTTGCTGTGCCCGGTTCGCAAGAGTGCTGATGGTCGTGCGGCTGAACCCAATGAACCAGAATTGAACTCGATTCGTTGTGACGCGGACAAGGTGAAGACGATTCGCAGTCGACTGAGCGATATCTCCTGGTGGATGCGGCTGCTGTGCCAACGAATCGCTCAGAAGGCCAATGCCGAAGAAGAAATGTCGGGTAAATTTTGGCAAAGTAGATATCGTGCCGTGCGACTAATCGATGAAGAATCGATTCTGGCTTGCTCCGCTTATGTGGACTTGAATCCTATTCGGGCTGCACTGGCGCAGACGATCGAGGATAGCAATTTCACATCGGCTCAATTGCGGCTAAAAGTGATTCTGAGCGCTGCTGAGGGCGCAGGAGACTCACTCGATGCGGAGCCCAGCGTGCCGACGTCGACGCCAGCGTCTACCGAAGTCAAAGCTGCGGTCGATAGTTACTTATCGCCGATCGAGATCGATGAACTCAACGATCCGCTTGGCCCACGCGCGAGCCTAGACAATGATCGATGTAGTGACAAGGGATTTCTGGCAATGCCCACAGCGGCTTACTTGGAGCTGCTCGACTGGACGGCACGGCAAATCGTAAGTGGCAAGCGTAGTGCAACGCCCGAAGATATGTCCCCGCTCCTGGAGCGACTGAAGATTAAACCAGCGGTGTGGTTCGAATTGGTGACTCAGTTTGGCAAATTATTTAGCTTAGTTGCCGGCCAACCGCATCGTGTCGATGACTTTCGCAGTCGCTTTCGCAAAAAGCGCTATCACCTCCGCCAAGCCGCTCGTGAATTGTTGAGTGCCTAAGGGTTTTCTAATCTTCAGCCGAAATTTCCGTTTGATCGACCTCTTCGATGATCGCTTCGGCATTGCCGCTGCATCCGAGCGATGCTTGATACGCATCTAAATCGTGCCGGAACCAGCGAGATGGGCCTCATCACTGCGATTTGATTTTCGGTACAAGTAGAGCTATCGAACGGCGGATAAACTTAATGACAGTCCCGAAGGGTATGTGCTTTGCAGTGCATAGTCTTAACTGTGACCAAATGTATTCTTGTCCATACTGGGAATTTGAGATGCTGGCCAAAGGCATTTACTATTGGGCGCTAATTGCGCTTGCTGCATGCTCCACGTCCGGATGTTATGATGCGTCGCCGAAAGCGTCGCGTTGGGATAAAGCCCACGATGAAAATACGCGTACTTCTACAGATCATCTCCGGGAAAAGAGTGGCAACGACCTTGCCAAGGATGCGCCTCCCTGGAATCCGGGAGGAGCACCTTCAGCCGACTCTCCTTCACAGAAAACGGACTGGAAGGTAGGCGACAAGTCTCACCCATCTGGGTCAGAACCTTCTAAGCCGCGACCGCCGAAGATCAATATGAACGATCTTAAATCAGGCGAGCTGCTGCCTGGAGGTGAGCTCAACAAGTTTTTTCCCCAGCAAGAGGGAAAATGGGACTTGGTCTACAAACAGGAGAAGCCGGGTTTCGTCCTGGTAAGTCTCCGTCGCAGCGGAGAAGAGTTGGCGCTTCTTTCAATTACTGACCTCCGATCCAATCCCGAAGCTGCTGAGAAGTACCTTCAGCCATCGGGTGAGATTGATGGATATCCAACCATTGCGATTGGTAGCAAAGGCTTAGGGTTATTAGTCGGTACGCGGTTTCAGGTCCAGGTTCGTTCAGAAAGTGATGACTTCACTGCCAGTGACAGAGCCGAATGGACTGGTCGGTTCGATCTGAAGGGGCTGGAAGATCTCAAATGACTGCTGAAGGACATCACTTTGGATGACGTCACTTCAGCCGATTGGTTCTTATTGCAGGTTAATCTTCATGAGGCGTTTTAATGAGCAGGCCCATCTATCAATTAGTTGATGAACTGTCGCAAAGGGGAATGACCGTTCGAATGTTGCAAACGCTTGACTGGGTCATGCCGGATAAGTACGTCAACCTCGTCGGCTTTGAGGAGTCTATTCGTGTCATCACGGGAGAGTCAGACAATGCTTTTATCCAGAAAGTAGGCGAACGAGCGATACACTTGTATAACGACACTACGCAGGGTTATCAGCGGGCGCTGTGGATCTACCAGACCGTGGATTCTGTTCAGGGGCTCGCGGGAACAGCCTCAATGGCTTCAAAGATTGGTGAATCCTTTGGCCTCTCTTGGATCTCGAATCTGACGCCGAAAGCCGATACCATCCAGGCGGTGGATCTCGGATTAAAACTCGTCGGCGAGGTCATCGCATTTTGTACTCTCAACGGCGTACCAGGTGACCATGTCTCTGAGTTTGTCGAGTCATTGACAGATTATCGACACGAGGCGCGGATGCGACTTGCGGCGCTAATCTGCATAGACGGAATCCTGCCATTGGGTTCGGATTTCGTGCAAAAGGCAACTGCGATGCTTGGCAAGGCAGGGACGCAAGGACTTGCTGAGAATGAGCGCTATCAGCGGCTTAAGTCTTTGATCCCTGGGAGCGGAACGCAAGAGCAATTGCAGTTCGTCCAGAAGAGCGTGACGTCGCTGCACGGGTTTGTCTCGCAATTTGTGTTGGAGCACAACATCACGCAAACCCGTATCTTCCAGAGCATTGAGAAACTGTCGGAGAAGCTAGACGGAAAGCTCGATTACGCCGCTGCGTTTCTCGACATGACAACCGACTACTTCGAGCATACAGGAATACAGTCAATTGCTCGAAGCTTAATCACCCGCGCGATGTCAGAAATTTGAATTGAAGTTTGAATTATAGACCAGCAAACGCGACTCGAGGGCAGACTAAACGGCCCAACTCTCGCATCTAGGAAAGCGACCTTCCGTCAACAAGGCACTTCGATTCGTTTAAGCGTTGAAGTTGAGGATGACGTTGGTCGGGTTGGTTGTCTGTATTGGAGCATGTGTCCGTACGCTTCGTCGACGCTCGGTTGCCCCTAGCGATTGCTGAGATGCGGACGAAATACCCAAAGCAACAAACAGTCTTCCTACCCTCATTTCCTACTACTTCGCTGAAGGTTTGCTTACTTTGTCTCCTCGGAGCCAATGCACCACAAATGCTGGTAAGTGCGGATAAGCAATTGGCCATGACTTGCGCAACGGATGAATTCGAGGGCTCGCCCAGGGAATTTGTAGCCACCAATTCAAACTCTGGGCTCGCACGAAAAACGAAACAGTCGCCTCCCTGAGAAATTGTATAGCACAATCCTTCAGCAATCATCACTGAGGACCAGTTTGTTCCCTTAGACCCAGTAAGACGCTTTTCCCAAACAAGCTTGCCGCTCATCAGTTCAAAGCACTCAGCAATGCCTGGGTCGTTGTGAATGTAGAATAATTGTTCGGGTAGCTGGTTTCGTGAGAAACCCGATGCAGTAAAAAGGTAACCGGTGTGCCCGGTTTCTCACGAAACCAGCTACATTATGCTCGTCAAAATACTTCACAGCGTTGCCTAACTGCGTTGCATTCAAATTCCCTGAAGGTTCTGATTCCAATATGAATTTAGCGATTCCAAATTGGTGTTCCCTATTCAACCCTCGCTGCCGAAACGTTCGTAAAGCCAACGTTCGTCAGAGATTGCGCGCCTGCGCTGGTCGTTTTTTCTTTGAACAACTAGAGAGTCGCCGCATGTTGGCATCATTGTCAGACGGCGGTACGACGACTCTCAACATTGATTTGTCCGCGAACGAATCACTAAGTATTGTATCAAGCGGTTTGAGCTACGGATTTACTAGTAACCAAACCTTCAATAACGCTGGAGTCGCCGCGACAGGCGATTTTACAGGGTTCAGTACAGCGTTCCTTGTACTGCAAAGCGCAGGCTTAACTCGATACACGACAATTAACATTACCGACTCGGCAGCAGGTGCCAGACTCTCTTTTGCAGACAGCGGTAACAGTGTGTACTTCGATAACATTACTGTTTCGCTCAACTCCGGCACGGCTGCCAGTGTTCAGTTCATTGGCAGTTCTATTTTCGCGTCGAATCTGGAGATCTCGACAGATTCGAGCATCGTGTTAAATGCGGGTGCAGGCGTTACTGCAGTCGGCAACATTATTTTTAGTGCCCAAAATGACATAACCTTGAATGGTGGTGTCAATTCCGTAATTGGCAATGTTAGTTTGAATGCCGACGCCGATGCTAACGGTAGCGGAATTCTCTTGGTGTCTCCAAGTACAACGGGCGCAGTAGTCGAACAACAGATTTTATTTGCGTCGGGTGGTGTAGTTGATGATCAATTTGGATATTCCATTTCAGTAAGTGGAGATGGAAACACTGTCTTGATTGGATCGCCAGGTGACGATGTAAATGGCAAAGTCAATCAAGGATCGGCAACGATCTTTAATCGGATTAGTGGACGCTGGTTTGAAGGGCAGCAGCTTACGAGTAGTGTTGGTGCGGCAGATGATTGGTTCGGAATCTCTGTAGCATTGAGCCAGGATGGAAGAACCGCGATTGTAGGAGCGTTTAACGATGACGTTGGAACCTCCACGAACCAAGGCTCAGCCGTCGTCTTCGCTCTTTCAGGCAGTTTCTGGGGCCAGCAAGCCATATTAACGGCAAGCGATGGTGCGGCGGAGGACTGGTTTGGGCGGAGTGTTTCACTAAGTGCTGACGGTACAACTGCAATCGTTGGTGCAGACCTAGATGACATCGGTGCAAACACGAATCAGGGATCAGCGACCGTGTTTACTAGAGCAGGTAGCGCGTGGACACAGCAACAAAAACTTGTTGCAAGGGATGGCTCAACGGGCAGTGGACTTGGTTGGTCTAGCGTCTTGAGTACAGATGGCAACACTGCCATCCTTTCCGCTCCCGGCGATACTGTCGCCGGCAACTTTAAACAAGGCTCGGCTTCAGCCTTCGTTCGCTCAGGCAGTACCTGGGTCGAACAGCAGCAATTGAAGAACGTAGACGGGATGCCCCTAGACGAAATGGGATGGTCAGCCACACTGAGTGCAGACGGCAATACAGCCTTGGTCGGCGCAACCGGCGACGATGTGGACGGCCTGAGAAGTGGTTCTGCAACTGTATTTGTTCGCTCGGCGGGTGTTTGGACGACCCTACAAAAACTGACTGCCTTCGATGGTGCGGCGAATGACCTTTTGGGAAGTTCTGTTAGTCTGAGTTCGGACGGTAAGATTGCAATTGTGGGCGCCCCGGGGGATACGGTTAGTGGCAATCAATCTCAGGGAAGTGCAACAGTCTACGTAAGGAGCGGTGCTGTTTGGAGCCAAGCAGCCCAGATTCGTGCTTCGAGTGGCAGGACGAGCGATCGTTTCGGGCTTTCTACTGCATTGAGTGCAAATGGAACGTCCGCCTTCATTGCGACTCAGGACAATAGCCCTTCCACGGGTTGGGTTCGCGCGTTCTCGATTGCCTCCAGTATAATAGGAGGATCGATCAAAGCAGGTTTAGGATCAATCACTATTTCGGCGAGTGATGCTGATCTTCAAGGTACAATTGCTGCGAAATCGGTTTCAATCTTCCCTGCACAGACTAGCCGACCTATCAGCCTTGGTCGCAACGTTAACAATAGCCTCGGAGTTACCGACTCAGAACTGGATTTCATTCGGAGCCCAGACATCACTTTCGGTACGCTCAATGGCGGGCCAATTACGGTTAGCAATCCGATCAGTATCAATTCCGATGCCAAACTGAACCTAACCACTGGCAGCACAACCACGGTTTCCGGCAGCATTTATGTTGGCGAAGGTGGTATTTCCATTCAGGCGAAAAATGGCATCACGTTGAACGCCGAGATAAACACAACGGGTCCGGTCACACTAAGTGCGGATGCGGATGCGAATGGCACCGGTACCTTGACACTCGCATCTCGAGTGTTGGGGAATTACATAGATCAAACGAAATTGACGGATCCCAAAGGCTTTCAAATCGACCAATTTGGAAGCGACGTGGCCATAAGCGCGGATGGTAAGTATGCCGTAGTTGGTGCCACAAGATCGAACAATGATCGAGGTGCGATCATGTTCTTTGCACTGGTCGGTAACGAATGGGTAGAGCAACAGAGAGTTATCGGCGGCAGCGCCAATGCCTCGCTCGGGTCAGTTGTTGAATTGAACGCTGATGGCAGCACCGCGATTGTTGGCGAATCAAATGGAATTGCAACCGTTTACGTCAGAACGGGTAGCGTTTGGTCAGTTCAAAGAGTATTTACAGGTTTGGGTAATGTTTATGCGCTCGCATTAAGCGCTGACGGGAGCACGGCACTCGTTGGTGGTGTTGGTGCAACTTTTTTTGTAGGTTCGGGCAGCACATGGACCCAGCAAAAACGAGTGACATCAACTGCACTGAATTTTGGCGCGAGAGTAGCGCTTAGTGCAGACTCAACGCTGCAGAAAGCTCCTTGATTGGCGCTGCCTTCGCTTCGATTCCCTATGTTTTCCAGGTTAGCTACGTGGGCGGCGATGGAAACGATGTGGTGCTTACCGCGGTTGGAGGATTGTTGTCATTGACAGTAAATCCCAATTCGATCAGCGAGAAAAATGGCTCTTCGACTGGAACACTAACTCGAGTCGCTCCCAATCAAACAAACGCACTTACAGTTTCATTATCAAGTAGTGATACGTCAGAAGCCACGGTACCCACAACGGTCACAATCCCCGCGAATGCCGCTTCGGTAACATTCCAAATAACGGCCGTAGATGACAATTTACTGGACGGTACTCAGTCGTCGAGCATAACAGCAACTGCCCTCAATTATGTCTCTGCCACACAGTCAATTCAAATCACTGATAGTGAATCGATTTCTCTGGATATAAGTCCTTCGGACATTAGTGAGAGAGGTGGGACCGCCGTCGGCACGATCACTCGGAGCAATACCGACACCGCGCAGCCAGTAACGGTGACGCTCGCCAGCAGCGATTTGAGCGAAGCCACTGTTCCCAACACTGTCACAATCCCCGCAAATCAGTCTTCAGTAACTTTCACTATCACAGCAGTAGACGACGACCTACTAGATGGAACGCAATCGGTCTCCATCACAGCAACTGCAAACGGATATATAAGTGGTGTGAAGTCGTTGAATGTAACTGATGCTGAAACATTTAGCATCGCATACGATATTGCGTCCATCAGTGAAAATGGGGGGACCGCCACAGGAACGGTAACCCGCCGCAATACCGATATCGCCCAGCCACTTATCGTCGCGCTTACGAGCAGTGACCTAAGCGAAGCAACCGTGCCCGCAACCGTCACTATCCTAGCCAACCAAACTTCAGCCAGTTTTGTCGTGACAGCAGTCGATGATAACCTGTTGGATGGTTCACAATCGGTCACAGTCACCGCCGTCGCAGTTGGCTACCTAAGTGGCTCGGCCGCAATTACGGTGACTGACGCAGAAACGGTCACAGTTACGATCAATAAATCGAGCATCAGTGAGTTCGGCGGTATCGCTACCGGCACGGTCACTCGCAGCAATACCGATATTTCTTTTCCCATTACAGTGAGCCTGACAAATAGCGATTCAACAGAGTTGTCCATTCCAGCGACGGTGACAATCCCGGCGAATCAAGCTTCGGTAACTTTCGCGATTACTGCCGTGGATGATCGCCTACTGGACGGTACACAAACAGTTACCATTGGAGCGAGCTCGGCGGATTACTTCGGTAGTTCAACTTCAGTCAATGTAACGGACTACGAAACACTTGTGGTTACCTTCGATAAATCATCGATGGCTGAGAACGGTGAAACCGCTATCGCCACCGTGACAAGAAGTAACACCGATCGAGCTTCGGCAATCACGGTTACGTTAACCAACAGCGATCCAAGCGAAGCAGTCCTTCCAACCACCGTCACCATCCCATCGAATCAAGCCTCGATCAGCTTTGCGATCGCCGCCGTGGACGATACTCTGCTTGATGGTACGCAAATAGTCACTTTGACCGCCAATGCGGCGGGCTATGTCAGCGGTTCAAATGCAATCGATGTGACCGACGTTGAATTGCTCACGCTAACAATTGATAAGTCAAAGATCAGTGAGAATGGTGGGACGGCAACGGGAACCGTTACTCGCGGCAATAGCGACATCGGCCTGCCGATCACCGTGAATCTAACGAGCTCCGACACAACCGAAGCGACTGTACAAGCCTCAGTAACGATTGCAGCCAACCAAAGCTCAGCCACATTCACTATAACCGGAGTGCTCGACCAATTGCTCGACGGAACCCAGTCGGTAAATCTCCTGGCTGGTTCACCCGGCTACTTTAGTGATTTTGAGTTTATCGATGTCTCAGATGCCGAGACCTTTAGCATTAGCTTTGACAAATCCTCGATAAGCGAAAACGGTGGCACGGCAATCGGCACGGTGATCCGCAGCAACACCGACATTGCTCAAGCAATCGTTGTATTCTTAACCAGTAATGATCCCAGTGAAGCGACTGTGCCATCCAGTGTCACCATCCCCGCCGGTCAAGCTTCGGCTACTTTCGCGGTCACTGCCGTAGATGACAATCTGCTCGACGGCGATCAACTGCTCACAATCACAGCGAGCGCTGCAAAATACCTCAACGGCACAAGCACAATCACGATTGCTGACTCCGAAACGCTGACGCTGGTCATCAATGCTTCATCGATCATTGAAAATGGTGGTAGTACCACTGGCCGCGTCACTCGTAGTAACACCGACCTAGCACTGCCACTGGTGGTAACCCTTTCAAGCAGCGATACCACCGAAGCTAGCGTACCAACCGCGGTTACCATTCCCGCCAATCAGAGCTTCGTAGTCTTTACCATCACCGCAGTCGACGACACGCTGCTCGACGGCACGCGATCCGTGGCAATATCGGCGGCTGCGACAGGCTACTTCGGTACGTCAAGATCCGTGCAAGTCACCGATGCGGAATCGCTCTCTGTGTCGATCAATGCGGTTACGATCAACGAATCAGGCGGCTCAGCGATTGGAACTGTGACACGGGGTAACACAGACATCGCTCAACAATTAACCGTAAATCTTAGCAGCAGCCTGACTTCAGAAGCGACTGTACCAACTAACGTGACGATTCCCGCAAACGCAGCTTCGATCACTTTCACCATTAATGCAGTCGACGATGGGATTTTGGATGGTACCAAAACAGTCTTGATCATCGCCAGCTCGCAAGGCTACTCCGATGGTTCGCGTACCATCGACGTCACCGATTCAGTACTCCTCTCGCTGACGTTTGCCACTAGCTCAATCAGCGAAAACGGTGGAACCACTTCCGCAACGGTAACTCGCAGTAACTCCAATACCAGTTCGCCGCTGACCGTCCAACTGTTAAGCAGTGATATTACCGAAGCGATTGTTCCAGCGACTGTCACCATTCCCGCTAACCAATCTTCGGTTGCTTTCGCGCTAACTGCTGTTGATGATACACTGCTGGACGGTACTCAAGCAGTCACGATAACCGCTACCGCCGCTGGCTATCAGGATGGTACTCGCGGTTTGGAGGTGTCCGACGCTGAGTTTCTCGCGATTTCAGTAAGCCCCAGTTCTATCAGTGAGAGTGGCGGCACATCCACAGGTACAGTAACACGCAGCAATTCAGATAACTCACAATCTCTAATCGTTGCACTGCGAAGCGATGACACCAGCGAAGTAGATGTTCCTACCACCGTAACTATCCCTGCCAATCAAGCGTCCGCGACTTTTACAATCGTCGCTGTTGACGACACGTTGCTCGACGGCAAGCAAACGGTTTTTATTGCGGCTGGCGCGGTGGGCTATGTGGACGGCGCACAGACGCTGGACGTGACTGATTCAGAGTCACTCACAGTCTCAATCGACTCCGCATCGATCAGCGAATTTGGCGGCGTCGCTAGGGGCACAGTCACGCGAAGTAATACTGACCGCGATCAACCATTGACTGTCACTCTGCAAAGTAGCGAAGGCGGCGAAGCCACTGTTCCAACGTCGGTAACAATCCCTGCGGGCCAGGCTTCGGCGACTTTTGCAATCACCGCAGATGACGATGCGCTACTTGATGGTTCGCGGTCGGTCGCAATAGTGGCTTCCGCGACTGGTTACTCGAGCGGATCGCAAACCCTTAACGTCACTGACTTCGAAACGATATCGCTCACTCTCAGTCTATTGACGATCAGTGAGAACGGAGGCTCTACGACGGCAACGGTGACTCGAAGCAATACCGATAAATCACAATCGATCACCGTTACGTTGTTCAGTAGCGATACGAGTGAAGCAACTGTTCCAGCCACTGTCGCCATTCCCGCCAATCAAGCCTCCGTTTCCTTTCTGGTTTCAGGAATTGATGATACGCTACTCGACGGAACACAGTCCGTGACTGTCACTGCCAGTTCGTCGGGCTACACAGCTGGATCGCAAGAATTGTTGGTGAGCGACTCGGAAGCACTCACTGTAATTATTGACGTGACTTCGATCAGTGAAAACGGCGGCTTAGCAAACGGAACGGTCACTCGTAGCAACACGGACATATCAAATCCCTTGACGGTCACGTTAGCTAGCAGCGACAATTCCGAAGCGACGATTCCATTAACCGTAACAATACCGGCCAGTCAGTCGTCTGTTAGCTTTCCAATTACTGGTGTGGATGACACGCTGCTCGATGGTGTCCAAGCAGTCACGATTCAAGCGTCTGCCAGCGGCTACCTTAGTGGACCCCGATCGCGAACAATTGACGATTCAGAACTTCTATCGCTGTCGATCTCGGTTACCGCGATGAGTGAAAATGGTGGAACAGCCACCGGCACCATAACTCGCAACAACACGGATATCGGCTTACCAATCGTCGTTACGCTATCCAGCGACGCCACTAGCGAAGCCACTGTCCCAGCAACTGTTACCATTCCTGCAAATCAGTCGTCAACAACTTTTTCAATCACCTCAGTTGACGACAGTCTGCTGGATGGAACACGCGAAGTGAAGATCACCGCTGCCGCTAGCGGGTACGCGAATGCAACCAGTGCATTAAATGTAAATGATGCGGAGTCGCTGACACTATCGTTCCAGGCCAACTCAATCAGTGAGAACGCTGGCTCGACAGTCGCAACCATTACACGCAGCAACTCTGACAACAGTCTTCCGCTTACGATTAATCTTCAAAGTAGTGATGAAACGGAAGCAACGGTCCCCACAACAATCACTATCCCAGCAAACCGAGCTTCAGCATCTTTTACCATCACCGCCATTGATGACGACCTGCTCGATGGACTACAGACTGCTGAGATAACCGCAACTGCGATCGGCTATGCGAGTGCCCAGAGCACTCTCGATGTAACCGATGCCGAATCAATTACGCTGTCGATCAATGCTCAATCGATCAGCGAGAAGGGTGGTAAAGTGAGTGGCATCGTCACTCGCAGCAACAGCGATATCAGTTTGCCATTGACGGTCAATCTTCAGAGCAATGATACCACGGAAGCAATCGTACCGACTAGCATCATCATTCCAGCGAATGCTAGTTCGGTATCGTTTTCGATTGATGCCGTTGATGACGCATTGCTTGACGGAACGCAGACTGTTTCGATTCAGGTAATCGCAGCCAATTATTCCGGTTCAACATCAAGCTTGACCGTAACGGACATTGAATCACTGAGCACTACGATCAGTGTTGGTTTCATTGTTGAGAAGAATGGCGTCGCGATTGGGACCGTCTCACGGAGCAATACGAATACGGCTCAAGCGCTGGTCGTTCAGCTCGTTAGCGATGATACAACTGAAGCAACTGTTCCTGCCAGTGTCACGATTCCAGCCAATCAATCAGAGGTAAAGTTTGCGATTACCTCGGTAAATGATAGTTTGATCGATGGAAACCAAACGGTGCATCTGACGGCCAGCGCTGACGACTACGAAAGTGGCTCTGCCGCGTTGATTGTGCGCGATGACGACCCAAACTTCCCTTGGCAGAACCCCCGAAATCGTTTCGATGTAAACAATGACGGTTTGGTCTCACCCATTGATGCCCTGCTAGTGATCAATGCGCTCAATGTCCGCATGGTACTTACACCCGAACTACCCGATCCTTTTATTCCAGTTCGTTACGTCGATGTAAGCGGTGACGGACTACTTTCACCAATCGACGCGCTATTGGTCATCAATGAGCTAAATCGCATGCGTAGTACTGGGGAAGGGGAGAAACTGTTTGACGCCATGATTGATCTGCTTGCAGAAGATCACGTCTTTAGGCGCAGGCGATTGTAGAACATTCGTCCTCAAATGTTCATTACTTGCCAGTGTGTAAGGCTCAAGTGCTCGCAAACCTGCGGCTCGGGGTTAGGAGAGACATGATCGCTTCCGAGCACTAGCGAACCAACTGAACTGACATGTTTTCGCCCCAATGTTCTGACTGACTTCCGTTAAAAAAGCCGTTCCTTTTGGGGGTCTTTTAGCAATGAATTCTAAAAGTCAAATCGAGCCGAACTATGATATCAGCCCAAGAACATTTGGGACAAATGTTCTACAATAGCTGTTCTATAATAGAAACGCCCAAATGAAAAACACGTCATGAAAGTCCGAGTGTGACAAGTCGTTTTATTAATGCAAATCTTATTCTCCTAAGCTCGCTTTTTGCGGCTTTGGTATGTGCCGGCGGGACGCAAACAGTTTCGGCCGAGATTGCACAAATTGCTGAAGTTACAGAGCCTTTCCTTCGGGAACACTGTTTTCGATGTCATGGCCAGTCGCAAGCGAAGGGAGATCTGCGGCTTGATCAGTTGGACGGTGATTTAAATCAATCTGCCACGTTCGATCGATGGCAGGAGATCATCGAGCGTGTGCGGTCGGGAGAGATGCCGCCTGAAAAAGAGCCTCGCCCGACTTCGGAAGAGATCACGAAAATGGTTCAACAGGTCACAACGCGGTTAGAGGCAGTCGAGGAAGAGCGACGCGGTGAAGGCCGGGTGGTTTTGCGTCGTTTAAATCGCGCCCAGTATGAGAACACTCTTCGTGACCTATTCGATGTGCAGGTACCTGTGAAGGAGATGTTGCCGGAAGATGCAATTGCGCAGGGATTTGATAATGTAGGGGCTGCCCTAAACATATCGCCGGTGCTGCTGGAACGATATCTGGACGCGGTCGATGCCACGATCGACGCTGCGATTGCTCCAGTTCATAATTTGGAAAGTAAGACTGAGCGTTTTGATCTTTACGATTCGCTTCCAACATGGTTCATAGCGGGTGTTTGGAAACAGAGCGAAGGTGTGATTCTGTTTCGCAATAGCGGAGATTCGGCAACGGATCTTCGAAAGTTCAAAGCGCCGGCACCTGGCCGCTATCGATTTCGTATCTCCGCATCCGCGCACAATTCGGAAACGCCGCTGCCCATGGCAGTGCTGCTGGGCAATTTTGTAGTCAGTGGCAATCCGACCAGGCATCTTGGTTACTTCGATGCACCACCAAGTGGGCCGACCTCTGAGCCGACGGTGATTGAATTCGAAGAACGTCTGTTGGCAAAAAACGATACGATCAAAGTAACGCCTGTTGCACTGCCGTTCGTATATTTAAAACATGAAACGATGCCGGAGTACCCAGGGCCAGGGTTGCATGTTCACTGGATGGAAGTCGAAGGACCTTTAGCTGAAGTGCGGCCGACGGAAAGCTACCGGCGAGTGTTCGGCGACGTTGATCCCCAAAGCGGTACGCTGAAGGATGCTGAAGGAATGCTGCGTGATCTGCTGCCGAGAGCATTTCGACGTCCTGTGGAGGAGGGTGAAGAAAAGCCATTTGTCGAATTAGTTGCCGCGTCACTTCGATCCGGCCAGCCCTATGAAACGTCGTTACGGGCAGGCATCAAAGCTGTGTTGGCATCGCCCAAATTTCTATACTTACGCGAATCTAAGGGCTCGCTCGATAACTACGCACTGGCATCGCGGCTGTCCTATTTTTTGTGGAGCACGATGCCGGATCAGACGTTGCTTGATTTGGCCCACAACAATGAACTGCACAAGCCAGAGGTGTTGCGGTTGCAAGTTGAACGAATGTTGCAACATCCGAAAGCCAAAGCGTTCACCGAGAATTTTACAGGCCAGTGGCTAAGCCTGCGGGATATCGAAGCTACCACTCCTGATAAATCACTGTACCCGGAATTTGAGGAACTGCTTAAGTGGTCATCCGTGCAAGAGACCCATCTGTTTTTCGACGAGCTACTGCAACAAAACTTGAGCGTGAGTAATTTCGTCGATTCGGATTTCGCAATGCTGAATGGTCGATTAGCAATTCACTATGGCATTCCCGATGTGCACGGCGTTCAGTTTCGCAAAGTCCAACTCAAGCCCGAGTATCATCGAGGCGGAGTTCTAACTCAGGCGAGCATTCTCAAAGTCACCGCCAATGGCACATCGACTTCGCCTGTACTGCGCGGTGTGTGGGTACTGGATCGAATCTTGGGACAAGCTGTACCACCACCTCCGCCCAACGTACCAGCGGTCGAACCGGATATTCGCGGAGCTACCACGATCCGCGAGCAACTAGCCAAGCATCGTGCGACAGAAAACTGCTCGGGCTGCCATTCAAGAATTGATCCGCCCGGCTTCGCGTTGGAAAATTATGACGTCATCGGGGGCTGGCGTGAGCGCTATCGCGTTGTCGCCGATCAAAAGGACTGGGTCAAGAACCGAGTTGGACCCTTGGCAAAGTATCTCGCCGGATATCAATATGGACTTGGGCGAGCGGTCGAATCTGCTGATACATTGCCCGATGGTCGGCATTTCGCTGACTTAGCCGAACTCAAGCAACAACTGCTCACGGATCCCGAATCGATCGCTCGTTGCGTTGTGGAAAAACTAGTAACCTATGCGACTGGCCAACCGGTTGGCTTTGATGATCGGAAAGCAGTGGAGCAAATCCTCGAAGAGAGCCGAGAGACGAATTATGGTCTTCGATCGTTAGTACATGCTGTTGTCGCAAGTCCGTTGTTTCGAAGTAAGTGAACATTGGAATTTCGTATGAAACCTGCATATCCTTCACGTAGAACATTTTTACGAAGTGCTGGAGTAGCGCTGACGTTGCCATTGCTGGAATCCGTGGGGCGAGCGCAAGCACAATCTTTGAATGGAGATTCGCCTCGAAGGATGATATGCATCAACAACACGCTTGGCCTACACACGCCGAATTTGTTTCCGGCACAGGCTGGGCGCGATTATGAGCTGACACCTTATCTTGAGGCCATCAAGGATTTTCGCGAAGACTTCACTGTGTTTTCTGGGTTGTCACATCCTGATGTCGATGGCGGGCATCCAGCGGAATTGTGCTATCTGACCGCGGCTCCTCATCCTCGCGCAGACAATTTCAAGAATACGATATCGCTTGATCAATTTGCGGTCGAGCAGCTTGTTCCGGACACTCGTTTTGGATCGCTGGTACTGGCATCTTCGCACACGGGCATATCGTTCACGCGTAACGGAGTACCGATACCAGCCGAACAACGTCCATCGGTGGTTTTTAAAAATATGTTCGTCGCCGGCACGCCCAAGGAAATCAACGTACAGATGCAGCGATTGGAACAAGGGCAGAGCATTATGGATACGGTGCTGGGAGAAGCAAAAGATTTTCAAAAAGGACTGGGCAAGCAGGATCAACGGAAACTAGACGAATATTTCAGTTCCGTGCGTCAAGTCGAACAGAAGATGCTCAAGGCGCAGGATTGGGCTCGCCGACCGAAGCCTCAGGTCGATGTTAAACCACCCGTTGACGTCAACAACTATGTTGAAGTGGTGGCACGAGTGCGGCTGATGATTGATTTAATGCATCTTGCATTGCAAACCGACTCGACACGATTCATTACCTTTGCATTAAATGGATTCAATGCCGTGCCTGCTATAGCTGGTGTTACGCAGGACTGGCATAACCTCTCACATCATGGTCAGGACCCTGCTAAGCTGGCTGAATTACGCGTTGTCGAACTGCAGCAGATGAGTCTGCTGGGCGAGCTTTTAACGAAGCTAAAAAATACCGCAGAGGTCAATGGTACATTGCTTGATCGAACGATTGTGCTTTTCGGTAGCAATCTCGGAAACGCCAGTAGCCACGATAATAAGAACTTGCCCATCATCGTCGCCGGAGGCGGCTTTCGACACGGTCAGCATCTTGCATTTGACCCCAAAAAACACCCGCCGTTATCCAATCTCTACGTGCAATTCTTAAATCGGCTAGGGGTAGAGGTGGATTCGTTTGGCTCGGGTAATGGTACAATTCCTGGGTTTGAACTGACGTAGCGTAAACGCATCGCTTAGCGGTTAGATTTGAGAATTTACCGGCAAAAGTTGAGTGGTAAAAAGTGGAACACACTCTCTAAATCTACTGCTTCCGAGGTCTGGAAAATGATGTTTTTAAAAAGTCAAATCGATTGAAAGTTCAGTCAATGGACAACCATGCTAAATTTATCAAAGGATGTACCGAAGGCCGCGTTACTCTGTGGCTACGCGGAAATTAATGAATTCGATTAAACGGAGAAGGTTTCGAGTTTTGGGTGGCACGCCTTGAGTCTTCGAAGGGCGTGGCAAATTATTTAGAAACCTCATGTTAATTTAGAATGTGATCGCGCACTCCCCACGCCCTTCGAAGACTCAGAGCGTGCCACGCAATGCCGCCAGAGAGTGTTGACTTAATAGCAATTGCTCATTTGTGGCATAAGTGTATGCAAAATAGTTGCCCGATTTTTCGGAGCGCGGGCGCCCTCGCCCAATGTCACTCACTTTCGAATGGATGTACTCAACATAAGGATAGTATTCGCTTGCCGAGGTTAAAGACTATCAGCCGGAACGCGTTAGCGTCCGGTTAATGGATACAAACCGGACGCTAACGC
>JANODD010000034.1:0-28524 GCA_031412515.1 Planctomycetia bacterium
CCAACATCAGCTTAAATGCAAAATCAACTTTGGGATCAATACCTAAGAGCATTTGGACACTCTGAATGCGAAAATATTGAATATTCGGTTTCGCATTCTAGAGGTTTTAATAGCCACATTCAACGCTCAGCGCGGAGTGACGATCGGTGGGCTGATGGAGATTAGGTTGAGCGCTTGCTCGAGCGGATCGAGCCCCAAGGCGGCTTGCATGGCGGCCAGGGCAACGTACCACTTCTCACGTGATTCGACCAACTTGATTTCGTATTCAGTGACTTTGGATTCGAGCAGATTGATGTAAATCAGATCGACCTGCCCTTGCTTGAATGCGAAGTAGTAACGCTCGACCACTTCCCTTGCGCTGCGAAGAGCCGCTTCTGCTTGAGTGATTTCCAGTACCGCTTGATCGAGCGAGTTGCGAGCGGTCCTGAGTTCGACTCCGATCTTGTCTTGCTGCAGGCGAATTTTTTGTTCAAGCTGCGCGAGCTTGTTGCGAGTCTCCTGAATTTTACCGCGAGCCTTGCGGCGCTGAATTGGAAGACTTCCTTCAACGCCAACCTCTAGCTCGAATTGGCCCTTGTCATTGATTGAAGAAGACGGAGTGCCAACGTCCTGTGAGGCGACTGAAATTAAATCCAACTGAGGCGCGGTTTGATTCTCGGCCAGTCGCAGATCGAGCGTCGTCTGTTGAACATCTAACATGTATCCGCGAAGTTCCGGTCGGCGGGAAAGCGCAGATGCCAAGTCGGTGGGAAAGTCTCCCGGTGGCAGCGCATCGATGGGAGGGAAACTCTGCGGCACCCATTCTTCACGCGGGTACAATGGTTGGCCAGCTTCATCTCGCAAGTAGAATGAGAGTTTGACTCCGTACTCACGAAACTTCTGCCGCGACTCGATCACTTTAAGTCTTCTGTCGGCAATCAATGAATCATTGATGATCAAGTCAATCGCTTTGTTCTTGCCTGCGGATACGAGTTCCTTCAATTGCTCGTTGCGAGTTTCGGCTAGCGTCAATAGATCTTGCTGAGATCTCAAGTAAGCACCCGTCGCAACCCACTGCCAATAATATTCAGCGCTCTCGCGGGAGAGTTGCAGGATCTGTCGCTCGATCTCAGGTGCAACGGCTTGTATTCTCAGATTGGCTTGGAGGACAGCAACTTGAGCCGGGTTGATCGCTCGGCCTTGTAAGAGCGGCTGGACGAGCGAGAGTTTGACTTCTCCGCCTTTGTTAGTCTCGCGCTCTTTGTACCACGGCTGGAAATCACCGCGACCGTTGCGATAATCGGCGGACACGTAACCGCCCCACCACAACTGACGCGCGACGCCGATGCCACTGCGAACGTTCTCATAGTAGCCTGTCGGTTCACCGAGCGAGTAGGCTTCCAGCTTGTGGTCATAGAAACCTAACGCGGAAGTCGCTTGACCTGCCGCGACACCCGCTTGCAAGCGAGCTTGTTCGATCTGCGGGAACGAATTTATCGTACTGGCAACAACGTCGGCGAGTGTTAAGCCCGGCAGCGAAAGCGGATCTTTCGCGACTTCCTCGCTTGCCGGCGAAGGTGGTGTAACCTCGGGGCGTTTCGACTCATTCGTTTTATCTGTCTCGGTTGATTTTTTTGCCTTGTCAAAATCTGTTTGAGCAGCACTTGGTGCAGCTTGCGTATCAGTAGCGCCAGGTCTATCCGAAGCTGAACGGTCTTGGCCTGCAGGAGCATCTGGAGCTGAGGAAGCGTTGCTAGCAGATTGAGAGGACTGCGAGGATACAAGCCTGGTCGCAACCGGCACGGGATTCGTTTGAATCGCGGTTGCTGGAGTATTGATGAGCGGCCGGAACCGCGGCGGCTGTGCGACGCACGAGGGCCCGATCCCAACGACTGCAATGGCAATGGCTAACAATCGGTATTTCGCGCGACCGTCTATTTTGGCAATTTGATTTTGGTCTTTCCCTGACCAAAGCCAGCTTTGTTGGGCTCTTGATCGGAGATCACAGGTGGAAACCCGTTGAGTTGCCTCCATATTTCGTAACCCAGTGAAACCTCTTTTAGTAGAACCCATCCGTTGGCACGGACACCTTGACGAAGATATCGGTCATCCGGCCATAGTGGCTCTTCTGGATCAGGCTCAATGAGAACAGAAAAGTCACCTTTCAGGTCATCTGTCGGGCTTAATGCTAGCACTCGACCTCCAAATGTACCGACCGCAGCTGAGGGCCAACCGACGAATTGGACTGCAGGCCAACCTTGGAATTGCAAGCGTACCTTGTCGCCAACATGAACGAGAGGCATATCGCGGCCTGGTACAGTCAATTCGACTCCAAGTTCCTCAGTGGACGGAACGAGCGTGAACAGCAGATCGCCCTTCTTGACGGTGTTGGAACCTTGGCGACTAAGCAGTTTGTATACGACGCCATCGCGGGGGGCAGTGACCTTCAATCGATCCAGTTGACTGAGCTTGATTTGCAAATCCGTTAATTTATTTTCGATCTCAACGAGCTTGGAGTTTTCTTGTTGCACCTTAGTTTGCGATTCACGGTTTTTGATATCAAGATCCTTCCGTTTCGCTTCAAACTCATTTTCTTTCGCATCGAGTAACTTATAGCTTTCGTCAACTGCGCGGCGAGCTTTTTCTAGTTTTGCAAAGGCTGCATTCAGTCCATTGCGTTTGTCCATCAAGTCCTGTTCCGAAGTGAGACCTTTGGGAAATAGAGTTTCCGCTTGCTGCTGTAAGTACTGCTTCTGTTTGTACTCTGCTTCGAGCGCAACGACCTCCTGTTCGTTCTGCATCCACTTATTGCGGGCCGCTTCCACTTCGCTGCGAGCCGCTTCGACCATCGTTTGGCCACTTAGTCGCTGGAGTTCAACGTTCTGCTGGGCAAATTGAATTGAGTTCATTGAAAAAGAGCGTGCTTTTCTCGTTTCTTCAATTTGTTGCTCAAGTTGCTCTTGTTCTCGAACTGCAAACGGTTCCAGGTCGAGCAGCAGTTCGCCTGCTTCGACGAACGACCCCTCGCGCAAGCCGGGTTTGATGTATTTTACGATGCCATCGTACTGGCTTTCGACATCTTGTGGGCGATACTGTGGATCGATGGCGAGGACGTCACCGAATCCACGCGACGTTTGTTGCCATGGCGCAAAAAACATGGCAGTGAGACTAACGACTAGAATCGCAAAGGTCAGTTTACCGACGAATCGAACCAAACGCGAAGTACGTACCAAGTGCAATGCGGGGAAGGTTGCATGCAGGTGACTGATCGATACTGAGGCGAGCTTGTCGGCTGCCTGATTGTGATCGGCTGCCTCATGGTGATCGGCAGCGTGGCTATGATCGGATGTAGTTTTTGCAAGGTGCATGATAGATCTTAGTTGACCGTTAGTGGCCTTTGATTCGTTCTAGTTCAATTGTCTGATCACAGCTGGCAAGGATTCGTTCGTCATAAGTACTGATAAGTAGCGTCCACGGATGCGACTTGTCGCTCAGCGCTTTCCAGACCGCGAGGCGCTCGGGTGGAGACAGTAGTTCAAGTACGCCGTCTATCAATAATACACGCGGCTGAGCCACGACGGCACGAGCCAACATGAGTCGAGCTCTTTGCGCGTTGCTGAGGGGATAACCGCCCGTTTGTAGTTTTGTATCAACGCCGTGGCTAAGTTCCAGTGCTTCATCCCACATACCAACCAGTTCCATCGCCGCCCGCAGATCGCCTTCCGATATCCAGCCGCGTCCAAGCCGAACGTTTTCAAGCAAAGTGCCATGGAAGATCTCAGGGCTGCGGGCCAATGCTACAAGCGAACCACCCGAAATTAGATCCACTACACGAACATCCAGTCCCGCCACTTCGGCAAAACCTTGCGGCGGCTGACGAAGACCGGCGAGTACTTCGAGCAACCACGTCTTGCCGCTTGAACTGCGCCCCGTAATTCCAAGGCGCGTACCGGGAGCGATAGTAACATTACTTAAGGATTGATTTGGATGGACGCTGGTCAGTGCAAGATTTTGCCACCGCACTTGGGCTGGACCATCGGCTGGATTGCAAAACTGCGGCGAGGGTTCAACTGGGAGATCCAAAAGATGCCCCACTTTGTCGACTGCCGCCATCAGATCGTAAAACGATTCGAGCGACTTTCCAATCTTTGCAAAGGCACTTATGATTGCGGTCACCACCAACTCGCTGGCGACCAATTGCCCCAACGTCAACTCGCCGCTCACGACCAGCCAACCGCCAACTCCTAGCAAAACGGTCGACGCGATAGCTTGGAGGCAAATCGCAAACGTGAACTGGCGTAACAGCACGCGAAAGTGATTGCGTCGAGCGAGTAGGTACTCGACCGTCAAGCGGTTGGTGTGATCCGTTGCATACTCCGACCCGCCGTGCATATGAAAAGCGGTCGGGTTGGCCAGCACATCTTGCAACCAGTGTCCGATGCGGTACTTGATAATGGATTCTGAGATGGCCGTTCGCACAGCGCCGCGACCAAGAGCCCACGTGATGACAGTCATCGAAAATACAAGGACAAGATCGAAGCCGAGCAAGTAAGGATGGTAAAACGCCAACAGAATCAATCCAATGACCGTCTGAATGATGATTGCCAGACCGTCCAGCAGCAGAAGCGCTGTCGCTTTCTGGATTGTCATGATATCGAAGAAGCGGTTTGACAATTCACCGGCGTCTTCGGCATCCAACTCCTCGCGGCGCGCGCGGGCGAAGCGATAACCCAGATCGCCAACGATGCGCACAAAAATGCGTTGCTGCAACACTTCAGCGATAACCGACTGAAGAGCGCGAAGAAAACCTGCGAATCCAAGGAAGCAGAACAAGATCAGCGAGAGCACAATGAGCGGCTGAAGATAGGTTCCCCATGCGACCGTGTTTACGAGTGATTCAACCGCCAGGGGTGCAGCTAATCCCATCACGCCTGCAACCAACGCAAACAAAGCTAACGTTGCGATATCTCGCAGTTCAAGTCGCAACAAACTTCGAAAGCGAGAAAAGGGTGAGCGATGCTTATGGGTGTGATGATTGTGGTGACCCGTTGAATGCTCTCGACCGGGCGACGGGACGTCCGCATTTACATTTGTTCGAACACTGGATAAAGATTGGCTATTGAGAACAGGCTGGGCGACATAGCACTGCCGGATGTTGGCCTTTTGCCAGAATGCCGTTAGGTCAACGCGGGTAACGGCGGCTCGGTTGAGCTCCTTTTCCATCTTATGCGCTTCGGGGCGCCGTCCCTGTTGTTCGATAACCCACCACGATGAGCCATTGGAGGTGGTTTCCTCAACGATTAGCGGAAAACTGGCTTGGACGAGTTGCTTTGCATCGGCAATTGACAATCGCGCGGGGGCCAGCCGAATCCCCACCTGCTGAGCCGCTTGCATTAACCGAAATTGCTCGCTCGATGAACCTATGCCAGAGGGCGGGTTAGCTATTCGTAACGCTCGGTGAATGTTGACCAGTTCTACGGGAGCGTTGAAGGCTAAGCACAAATGTTCGAGTGCGGCGGCGTGCTGGACCAGTTTACTGTCTTGAAGTCGATCCTGGTCGCTGGCCATCACTCAACCTTGCTGTCTAATTATTTAGATTGTGTGCGGATAGTATCGGCATCTGACAAGACGCCAGTATTACCCAAAGTCCAAGTACGACTGAAAAGCGCCCAAGTTCATATGCTTGCATTTGAAATGGCCGATAATGTCTTAAGCGTGGGTCGCTCCTGCTGGGTGCGACCATTCAGTCTTTTTGGTAGCCAGCTATTAGTACGGCCTAAAAGCGACGCTAAGTAGGCGACGCACATTCTGGCTTTAGAGAAATTTTCGAGTACGAGTACCACAAAGCCTGAGTACGAGTACGAGAAGACGGGGCAGCGTCTAAGGAGACCGGTGGGAAAGACAAATAAAAAAGCGGGCGTGGATAACAAGGTGAAATCCACGCCCGCCAATTTCGATACTCGTGCTTTGGTGATCTGCACTGGAGATCTACACGAGGGGATGACTGCCATCGGCAGCCCGCCGGCTACCTAAGGGTTATCACCCCAATGGCTGGTAGAACATCTACTCACGCGATCACCTCCTTCCAAAAACAAGGTCCTGCACGGCAATTCAACTAAAGTCAGCCTAGAGTGTGAATTAACCGCGTCTGAAGCATGCCCGTCGCGTGCGACCGCGACCCGGAAAGTCTGGTTGAGAAAATCGAACCTCAACCTGCCTTAATTCTGCTTCCTTATAGAGACGCCGTCAAGGAAAAAGTTCACCCTTTGTGACTTGGTTCGCGAAAATTTTTTCAAGAAGTCATTTCGTAGCCAGTTGCCGGTTTATTCTGTGCGTTCAACGTAGAACTCCCAGACGGTTCGATGCCAAGTCGCGTCGAATGACTCGATTTTCCAGACCAGAACGTCCGAAATCAAAGTTGTTACCTGCATTTGAGGTGACATTTATGGACGAAAGTCCACAGCTTCAGACCAGGGAAGGTCAATGGCAAGCATGATGCGACGCCGTCGGCCAGCCTCTCACTATTGACGTAAACCGTCGATGAGGAGGGATTTTCTGTGCCACGCCTCTCAATAATTATTGCACATCGCAACGATCAGCAATTGGAAGATACGATTCTTTCGGTGCTCGAAAATCGTCCACGCGACTGCGAGATCATCGTCGCCCATGATGGGTCTTACCATGACCCTTACGAATTGGTCGATGAGGTTGTCTATATTCAAGAAGAACACCCAGCGACGGTCGTTGAGTTGCTCAACGCGGGCCTGATGGCCGCATGCTCGCCGGTTGTGTGCGCATTGCTAGATGGTGTGGTGGTTTCAGCCGACTGGGCTGAACCTGCTCTGAAGCGATTTGCCCGGTCCGAAGTGGCCGCGGTCGCGCCTCAACTGCAAGTTGGCAAGAGCCGCGTATCGGGCATTGCTGAGGAAGCAATTTGTAATCAGTCCAAGCTACGTGGTGGCCGCGTCGAATCGAAAGATAATAACGCCGCTGCACCGACAATCGCGGCTGGCTTCTATCGCCGTAAAATAATGTCGGCGCTTGGGGGTTGGAATGACGAGATCAGTGCGGCGAGTGCCGACGTCGAGCTCGCGTTTTTGATGAGCAAGCTTGCATTGACGTGCGAATGTGAGCCACAGGTAGTAGTTAAAGCTATGCCAGATGCGATCCCAAGCCGCACTTCGAGGCAGGTGATCAGTGAATTGGCTGGTATCGCAGCCGCTCACGGAATCGCCTCTGCAAGTCTTGGAAACACGATCTCGTCGATCATCAAGGGTACTTTGACAGGCTCCCTTTCGTCAGCGCTGGCATGGTCTTCAGGCTTGAGCAACGCGGAGGTAACTCTGGAAGTTATTGAACGCCTTAAATACGCTCAAAAGCGGCAAGGCGTAACTCAGGACCCAACTTCGTTGAAGTTTCAAGTGGAAAGCGGACAAAGTCGGCGAGCTGCTTGAGCTGGCTAACGCGAGTGTCGGACAATTGTCTCAATTGTTCCAGTCCGGACTGGGACAGTCGTGTGATAATTAAGCCGCGGCTAAAGTCGAAGATAGTCAGGTAAACGGCGGACCTTACCTTCGCGATCGATGCAGGCAATCACGCTGGTTGCCCGCACAATTTCGGTGGGAAGTGATTCGTCATTTTCGGGCTGACGCACGATGCGGTAACTGTGTTCAATGCGAACGCCCTTAGTATTAACTACTTTGGTTTCGAGCAACAGCAAGTCATCAAAAACGGAGGCTCCAAGGTAGCGAACATTCATTTCGGTCACAACGAGCATCAACCCGCTGGCTTCCAAGTCGCGATAGTTGTGCCCCATCGACCTAAGCAGTTCGACACGGCCTCGCTCAAAAAAGTTGAGATATTGGGCATGATGAACACGACCTTGGCCATCGGTTTCGTTGTATCGGACGCGGATTTCAATTTGGTGTTGGAGCGTCATGCTGCACATTCAGGGTTGAACAAGGGAAATCCAAAAGGAAGGGACGGGACAGGAGTCCCATCCTAACCTACTGACAGGACGGGAGTCCCATCCTACAAAATACCAATTCCCAGCGTATTCGATCGTTGCCATGTGGGGTAGAGAGCAAATTCCGTTTTAGGTATTTGATTTGTTGAACGAAACTGTCACAATTTGAAAATTATAGGCCCATAGAGCACAACGACTTGCGGCAAACAGACCTAGTAAAAAGAAGTGAATATGAGTTCAGGTGAAGGTGCGGCTACGAATTATCAAACTGCTCGTGGCCGAGACTATCCAACGATTCGGCAATTTACGGTTTTCCTCGAAAATCGTGTTGGGCAGCTATTGGACGTGGTACGCCGATTTGAGGGAACTGGCATCAGAATCGTCGCTCTTTCGATCAACGATTCCGCTGAATGCGCATTCGTTCGTTTTTTGGTCAGTCACCCTGAACGCGGTCGCGAAATTTTGGAACGCGCCGGCTTGGCAATTATCGAAAGCGATCTGATTGGCCTCGAATTGCCGACTGGGAGCCAACCGCTACTTCAAATTTGTGCAGCGCTTCTTCAAGCCGAAATCAATATCATCCAAGCCTATCCGCTGATCATGGCTCCGGGCGGAGTTCCCGCCGTCGCCATCATGGTCGATAACACCGAAATCGCCCTCGAAATGCTGGCTGAAAAAGGTTTTAAAATGATTCACGAAGACGATCTGATGGACACTGCGGGATAATAAGCCATTAGAAATGACTGCTTCAGCAAATGAAGCCTCCGCTATGGGTCCAAAGTGAGTCGGGTTATGTTCAAAATTGAAAAGCGTCCATCGGGATTACTGTTGACCTTCGGAGGCTTCATTCAAAAACCCGAGATGGAAGAGTGGCTAGCTGAAAGCCGAAAGTACTTGGCGGGCATGTCGCCGGGATTTGGCGTTGTAGTCGATATGCGAACACTCGCTCCACTGCATTCAGACGCCAAGTCGGTAATGGTTCAAGGCCAAGAGTTGTACAAAAGCTCTGGAATGGAACGCTCAGCGGTAGTTCTGAACAACGTTATTACAACGTTTCAGTTTCGCAACATTGCCATCCAGTCAGGGATCTATACCTACGAACGATACTTCGATGCTTCATCGGATCGAAACTGGGAAGAAAAGGCCCTCAACTGGGTCAAATTAGGTTTAGACCCTGAAGGCGAAAAAGAACAGATGAATTAGTGAGCGTCCGACATTGATCTATGACAAACACTTGAGCATGGCAGTATGAAGTGAAGGGCTAGCGGTGGCCAATAGTCTGGGGTCCCAAAGATCGAAGGGGCTGCCGTCAATTCTCGTTAGTTGGGCACCAGCGGTTCTTGCGATCAAACCACCCGCCGCAACATCCCATGCCTTCACCGAAGAGGCCCAGTATGCATCCAAGCAGCCCTCGGCCACATAACACAGGTTCATCGCGGCAGATCCAAGACGCCTTAGCGATTGGCTTTTCTCGAGCACATTGAGAAATTGTTCGACTTCAGGATCGCCACGTCGCACGTTCGGTCGAAAGCTGCAACAAACCATCGCCTTGCCTAGTTGTTCACAACCACTGGCTCGAATCGGTTTGTTGTTCTTCGTCACCGCACCTTCGCAAGTCGCAGCATAAAGCGTGTCGGATAGCGGATCGTAGACAACTCCGACTTTTGGTTCGTTTCCTTCGACCAACGCAACGGAGACAGAAAAACCGGGCAAACGATGAACGTAATTTGCCGTACCATCGAGCGGGTCAACGACCCATACCGGTCGGCCGCTGGCTTGGGCTTTTTCGCGATCGGCCTGTGTGGATTCTTCGCCAAGAAATTCATGTTGTGGAAAGCGAATTCGAATAAGTTTTTCGATGGCTTGCTGGGAAGCCACATCGGCATCCGTTACCAGATCCATGGGCCCTTTTTCTCGCGCAACCGCTTTACCCAGGTAGTCAACCAGAATCTTGCCGCCCAGTCGAGCAGCTTCACAAGCGGTTTCCAACGTTGAGCGCAAAGCGACCTCCTAAGTGGCGTATGCTTCCAGCTTGCGATGCATTTCCCGTTTTAACTTCTCTGTCTTAACTTCTCTGTCTTAACTCTTCGCACTTAACTCATCTTCACCCAACTACTCATAAATCGGATAAAAACACCCAAACGCTGGCTCGCAAAAAGCCCCCGGATCATTGAACCGTTGATTGCGATCAAGTTTCGCAATGCTCAGCATCTCGTCCGATGTTAATTCAAAATCAAAAATGTCCAAATTCTCAGCCAAACGTTGTGGTTGGCTTGTCTTGGGAATGACCGCTGTTCCGCGTTGCACTCCCCATCGCAACACAACTTGAGCCGGCGTTTTCCCATGGGCCTTTGCAATGTCTCGGACTATGGGCTGACCCAAAACTGAGTCCGCTTCAGTGGCCATTCCAAGCGGAATATAAGAACCAGCTCCCAGCGGAGAAAATGCAGTGTAAGCGATCTGTTCTTGACGGCAGTAACGCAGGAGTTTCTCTTGCGTCAAATACGGGTGCGATTCGACTTGTAGAACAGCCGGGCGAATAGTTGCTGTTGAAAGCAAGTCGCGAATCAGCGAGCAACCAAAATTGCTCACGCCGATGTGCCGAACTAAACCTGCTCGATGAATCTCTTCCAATGCGCCCCAAGTTTCCGCGATTGGGACACTATCGGTTTCCATTTTCGGGTTGGATGCGGTCGGGTCGTAAAACCAACCCGGCGGGTAGCGAGTCTCGATCGGAACATACTTAAGCGTGATCGGAAAATGAATCAGATACAGGTCAAGATAATCGACTTGCAGATCTCTTAGCGTTCGCTCAAGAGCTGGCCGAACGTGTCTAGGATGGTGATAAGTGTTCCAAAGTTTGCTCGTGATCCACAATTGCTCGCGAGTCGTCGCTTTATCGCCGATCGCTTTGCGAATGCCGTCACCAACTTCGCGTTCGTTCCCGTAATCGCAGGCAGCATCGAGATGTCGATATCCGACACTAATCGCTTGACGGACCATTTCAGCGGCATCCGCGTTCGCGATTTTCCACATTCCTAAACCAACGCTCGGCAGTGTCGCGCCGCCGGGCACTGGAATAGTTTTGTTCAAACTCATGGTGTTTTGGTCTTGAAGGCGGAGTATAAAATAAGGAAAGATCTTGGGCTTTAACGTGTCCGGGCAACGCCCGGAAGCCTTTTTCTTAACAAGGTAGCTGGTTTCGTGAGAAACCGGATGCATTTGAGAGGTCATCGGTCCGCACCGGTTTCTCACGAACCCAGCTACTCTCCAAAGATGCTTCACAGCGTTGGTGTTCGGGGTGGCACCGACCGCAAGCTGGAAGCATACGCCACTTTAGGCTTGTTCCATGACGTCGGCTTCACGAGACTTAGCTAGGTCGTTGGCTTCGTTCTCGTATTTCTTGGTCAGCTCTTGGACCTCTTCCTTCATGGCGGCGCAATCATCTTCGCCGATTATTTTATCCTTCTCGCCGTTATCGAGATCCTTGTTGGCGTCGCGGCGGATAGCGCGAATGGCGATCTTGGCTTCTTCGGCGAGTTCCTTGATGCGGGCGACCATCTTCTTGCGAACTTCGGTGCTGAGCGGTGGGATATTGAGCCGAATGAGTTTGCCGTCATTTTGTGGGTTGAGTCCCAGGTCGCTGGCAACGATTGCTTTTTCAATGTCTTTAATGGTCGAGGTGTCGTAGGGGCGGACCACCAATTGGCTTGGCTCTGGTGCTCCAATAGACGCCAGCTGCTTAAGTGGACTCATCGAACCATAAACTTCGACTCGAACTGAATCGAGAAGGCCAGGTGTGGCCCGGCCAGTTCGAATGCCGGCCAGTGCATTCTTCAACACGCTGGTGGCTTTTTCCATGCGCTCTTCAGCATCCAACAAAACATTATCTACGCTCATCATTGCACCTGGTTGAGAAGGATTTAGTTGACTGAGTTGAATTAGGCGGTCGTCGTGGGCAGTTTGGGGCCGATGCGTGTTCCCACGCGTTGACCAGATACGGCTTTGACGATGTTGCCATCTTTCTTGAAGTTGAAAACTAGCACTGGCATTCCATGTTCGCGACACTGTGAAATCGCAGTACCATCCATGACTCTTAAGTTTTTTGCAATCACGGTTTCATAGTCAAGCTCACGGTAGAGAACAGCGTGAGGGTTCTTTTCAGGATCATCGCTGTAAACGCCATCGACGCGAGTTGCTTTGAGCACAATGTCGGCACACAGCTCCAAAGCCCGCTGCGTCGCAGCGGTATCGGTCGTTACAAACGGACTACCTGTACCGGCACCGAGCACGACGATTCGGCCTTTTTCCATGTGGCGAATCGCGCGGCGGCGAATAAAGGGTTCGCAGACTCCGTCCATACGAATCGCCGACATCACGCGTGTCGTGCATCCGACGCTTTCCAGACCTTCCTGTAGTGCCAAGGCATTGATGACCGTGGCCAACATGCCCATGTAGTGCGCGGTGGCTTCTTCGATTTTCGCCGAGCTCGACGTTTTGAATTGAGCACCCCGAAGGATGTTGCCGCCACCCACTACAACCGCAATTTGACAGCCCAGTGCATGGGCCTGTTTAATCTGCCCAGCGATCGCGGTGACTTCGTCCATGCTGATGCCACGCTCACCTGCGTGCGCAAGACTTTCGCCTGACAGCTTCAGAATGACTCGGCGATAATGCGGCATTACAGAGCTATTCTCAGCAGGCATAGACAAGGTTCTTTCGATTTCAGTGCAGTAACGTAGAAGCCTGCAAGTGGCGTATGCTTCCAGCTTGCGATAAGTGGCGTATGCTTCCAGCTTGCGATTTTTCAAATAGCTGATGCTTCCAGCTTGCGATCGTACCAGCATCTATATTTGCAGTTGCACACATTGCAACAGTTTTACTTATCCATAGCAAGCAGGATGCATACCGCACTTCAAACCTCGCCCAGGCAGACTGGAGCGAGGTTTTTTTTGAACAGTCGCAAACCGGACTAGCGAACAGCAACGCGTTTGTAGGAAACGAGTTCGGCGGTTGGGCTGAAAGCCTTGATCGCGGCTTCGACGGTTTTTGTGTCGTCCAAAGCGAAAAATTGGTTCAGCAAGCAACGTTCTTGGTCCAGCAACGTGTTGTCAGCGATGAATCGCTCGAGCTTACCTGGAACGATCTTATCGAACATTTTCTCAGGCTTGCCTTCAGCTCTCAGTTCGTCTTTGATCTTGCTCTCGATACTTGCTAACACTTCAGGTGTTAACTGCAATCGGCTGACATACTGAGGCACGTTCTTCAGCGGCTTACCCAAGCGAGTCAAGTCTTCGTTCTCGATTTGCACTCGGCTGCGGAACGATTCGGTTTCTTTTTCCACTAGCGCTGCATCAAATTCTGAATAATGCATGATCGACGGGTTCATCGCGGCGATATGCATTGCCAAACTGCGGAAGAACTGATCTGCATCCGGCTTGCCGCCATCCTTGTACGCGACCAACACGCCAATCTTGGCACCTGCGTGGACGTAAGATGCAAGATTTTCGCCTGACAAACGGTGGAAAGCCGATACGACGATCTTTTCGCCGGTTTTCCCAGTCTGATCGACCAACTTTTCTTCAACGGTCATGCCTTCAAACGGCAAAGCCATCAGTTTTTCATGCGAATCAACTCCGCTGTCGAGCGCGAGTTTTGCGAGCTTGTTAGCGAGCTCGACAAAGCCTTCGTTCTTGGCAACGAAATCGGTTTCGCAGCTCAGTGCTAACACAACTCCGGTCTTGCCTGTTCCGTCAAGTAACGTGACAACAACGCCTTCGTTCGCGTCCTTGTCAGCACGCTTCTCAGCAACTTTTTGACCCTTTTTGCGAAGATAGTCGAGTGCACCTTCGTAATCGCCATTGGATTCTTGAAGTGCTTTCTTGCAGTCCATCAGACCCGCACCCGTTGACTTACGCAGTTCCGCTACGTCACTAGCTGAAATACTCATCGGTTTCCCTTTTCACATTGCATTCTGAGGCTCGTCTTGAACGAGCGATTTATATGAGATAAAAGTGACCAGTTAGTTCATGCAGTCGCAAGATCCTCTCCTGGTATCACGTCTTTGATATGACAAAGTTAACTGGCTGAAGTTGCATCGAAGAACAATCGCAAATTTGGCCAAGCAGAGCTCAGCCAAACTTGTCAACTACTCAGTATCCGATGTTAAACTCCCGCTTCAACTTTTTGTAGTTCTTCAGGTGTCATCGCCGGGGCGTTTGTTGCACCTCCGCGTTGCTTCTGAACTTCAGGGTTCTGCGCCTTGCCGGCCAAAACCGCATCCGCCAATTGACCGATGATTAACTCGATTGAACGAATACCGTCGTCATTGCCTGGAATCGGCAAATCGATCGACTCTGGATCGGAATCGGTATCGATCAAAGCAACCGTAGTGATACCCAATCGCTTGGCTTCACGAATCGCATTCTTCTCTTTGCTTGGATCCACGATGACAAGGCATTCTGGAATTCGGTTCAGGCTGCGAAGACCGTTCAAGTTGCGATAGATCTTTCGATACTCACGGTTGAGGGCTGACTGCATCTTCTTGGAGAACGTGTTGATCTCGTCGGTGCTCATGATTTTTTCGAGCTGCTCAAGACGAGTCAATCGGCTGCGAATCGTGCGGAAGTTCGTTAGCGCACCACCCAACCAACGCTCGGAAACGAACGGCATCCCACAGCGAAGCGATTGCTCTTGAATCGTTTCCGACGCTTGACGCTTGGTTCCGACGAACAAGACCAAGCTTCCGCCAGCGGCGACTTGGTTCAGATACTTCTTCGCTCGCAAAAGTCCGCGGAGTGTTTCGCGGATATCGAGAATATGAATCGAGTTTTTCTTACCGTAGATGTACGGTGCCATCTTCGGGTTCCAGCGGCTAACGCGGTGACCGAAATGCACCCCAGCTTCGACCAATTTCTTTACAAATTCAGCTTCCATCAAACATTCCTTCTAGTCTGCTCGCCATGCAATCGCCGATTTTTCGGGCGTGCACAGGTTCCGATAGTGCGGGAACCTTCGGCTTGTACGAGACTCAAATAATAAACTCTTCGGCGCAGGAGTCGTCACAGGGAGTTGTGATCGCCCGAGCCGTTATTTGTGGGCTTCCTACAAACGGTCACCCAATGAGAACCCCAAAGCATAGCGACCAAGCCCTAGTTTCGTCAACGCATGTTTAGTTAGGGTTTCCACCAAATTGGGTGTTTCGAATCGATTACAAATGCGACGGCATGCTGTCGGGCGAGCTTGCGAGGAAGGATGCATAGTAGTGCTTCCTTGCCCAGTGACTAATCTCCGTAAGCTTACAACTTGCATCTTCAACATTTTGTAGTGTAAGCTCTCACACTATCCAATCGCTGGATAGATCTCTAAACCCCTGGCATTTGGCAACTTACCCCCACAGACAATTCAAAACTTGGAGAACTTAAATGAGCAAGCAAGCGACACAATCGACACGTCGGAGTTTTGTAAAAGCGGCAACGGGCGCGAGCTTAACCGCGGCCACGATGCCGACAATTTTGCCGCGTTTGTTTGCGCAGGATTCGGCCAACGATCGGTTGGCGGTTGCTTGTATCGGCGTTGGCGGGCGAGGCAGCGGCATCGGCGGGCAAGCCGCTGACCAAGGGCAATTGGTGGCCTGCTGTGACGTGAACGCTCCGAATGCTGAAAGGTTCGCGAGCCAGCAGAAGGAAAAAGGCCGCCAGTGCAAAATCTATTCGGACTATCGCGAAATGCTCGACAAGGAATCGGGCGTGGATGTGGTTACGATTGGCACCCCTGACCATTGGCACGTGAAGATCGCCATCGAAGCGATGAAGGCTGGAAAGCACGTTTACTGTGAAAAACCGCTGACGTTAACTTTGGCGGAAGGCCAGATCGTACAGGAAGCGGTCAAGAAATATGGAAAAACGTTTCAAGTCGGAACGCAGCAACGCAGCGAATTTGACATGCGTTTCTTGAAAGCGGTCGCGATTGCTCACAGCGGACGACTTGGCAAAAACTTGGAAGCGACCAGCTCAGTTGGGAAGTCAGCGTCGCGGAGTCCTGATAAAGACAAACCGTTTGGTCCGTTCCCGTCGGCGCCCGTTCCCGAAAATTTGAACTGGGATTTGTGGCTCGGGCCAGCTCCAGCAGTTGAGTTCTGTCCAGAACGGATAGGTTGGAATTTCCGTTGGTGGTTCGAGTACTCCGGTGGTCAGGTCACGGACTGGGGTGTGCATCACACTGACATTGCCTTCTGGGCGCTCGCCGGTGCTGATGGGCAGGCCGTTGAAGCCAAAGGAACCGGCGGCTTCATGGGCGTTGAGCAGCCGAAAGTGCTCGATTTTCTATTAGGTAAAATCAAACCCAAGGACATGCCCCATGCATTCAATGTGGCCTATTCGTTTGATGTCGATGTAAAACTGTCGACGGGCAATACGATCAAGATTACTAGCGGTGAAAACCAATTGCTAATCTCTGGCGAACTCGGCAAAATCCGAGTCAATCGCGGGACTCTGACAGGCAAGCCGGTCGAGGACATTGATGCTGATCCGAAGGCCAAGCAAGAGATTGAGGACTTGATGGCCAAGTTGTACGGTGGTGAATTGCCGACAGGTCACATGAAGAACTTTTTCGATTGCGTTCGCAGTGGCAAGCAGCCGGTCGCGAACGTAAAAGATCACGTTCGAGCCGTAAATGCATGTCACTTGGCAAACATTGCGTTGGTAACTGGCCGCGGCGTGAAGTTTGATCCGGCGACACAGAAATTCGCTGGCGACGACGAAGCCAACAAGCTGATCAGCCGCAAGAATCGTGAAGGCTATGAGATCAATGGATAAATACTAGCTCGCCAGAGATCGTCGGGCTGTCCAGGCGATTTTATCGCCATTTGATGATGCAGTCGCTGGCAATCGCAGGGGCGAACTGCCGAATCTCCTTGTCGACCAGAGGGTTTTGATGGAAAGGGCTGCACAAATCCGGCAACTGCTCGAAGCGGGCGTTGATAGGAAAGATTCGCTATTCATTAAAGTAATAAGAAACTTGGACTGACAAAAAGTTATCAACTGTGAAAGTGCATCTGGTAGTCTGGGGTGAACTTGCCTGAGTTCATCGACTTGTTGCGGTTCGAACCACTTATTTTGCGCCATTTTTCATACTTTGCGGTCATCTTCCGGACCAAAAACGGAGGAAAATGGGTGCTTTGATCTAGCGTAGTTGGGGAGCGTCGGTACACTTCTGACTCGCATTTGGATTTAGACGCATGCGCCGGTCGGTAATTGGGTTTGTTGCTGAACTTTGGCAACGAACTTAGTGTCTGAACGGGGCGACGAGTGGATAAAAAGGTCGAAACCGGCTTCGGAGGTGTATATTCACCTTGCGGCAGGATGGTGGGCCGATACACTATTGCGTTTCCCGGAAACGTCGGGCTCGAGAATTAAAGGGCCAGCGTAGCTCAGTGGTAGAGCTGCTGATTTGTAATCAGCCGGTCGGGGGTTCAAGTCCCTCCGCTGGCTCCTGTGGGAACGTCGACAGACAACTGTCGACGTTTTTGCGGAGATCGCGACGAAAAAGGAAAGGTCCGGGAGGTTGCCCGAGTGGTTAAAGGGGACGGATTGTAAATCCGTTACTTCGGTTACACAGGTTCGAATCCTGTACCTCCCATTGGCGAACGGGTGCCTCGGTGGCAAACTGATAGTGGAAAGTCAGCTTGGTGTTGGGACTTGTCGGTTGCGCGGGCAAATTTGAGCTAGATCGCAAATTTGAGCTAAAGCAACGGGCTGGTTTACGAGACGGGCTTTATAGTCGCTGAATCCTGATAGTCGCTAAGTTAAAGAACCTGGGCGAATCGCGAGGCGATGGCTGAGGGGATTGATAGGCGGGTGTAGCTCAATGGTAGAGCAGCAGCCTTCCAAGCTGAATACGAGGGTTCGATTCCCTTCACCCGCTTTTGTGAGGCTGCTGTAGCTCAGTGGTAGAGCACTTCATTGGTAATGAAGAGGTCATGGGTTCAAGTCCCATCAGCAGCTCTTACTGCCAGTTAACTGGGTGGCTACGAGCTTTTGGGGCACCGGCTCTTGAAGCACGGGCCTCGCAGGGTCATCTGGAAGGTTTGGGTTAGCTGTAGGGTTCAAGATTAGTTCGCAGTTGAATGGATTCGAAAGAATTCAAAAAGCCGTAAGGCAAGTTGTTTTTGTCATGGTCCGCGTGGGCTTCGCTCACGGAGTCACAAAGTTTTTTGTTTGTTAGGTGTAACTTACAATGGCCAAAGAGGTATTTGAGCGTAAAAAACCGCACTGCAATGTCGGTACCATCGGTCACATTGACCATGGTAAAACAACTACGACCGGCGCGCTGCTGGCTGTTCAGGCTGCTAAGGGTTTGGCGAAGGCGAAAGCCTACTCCGAAATCGCTAAGGGCGGTACTGTTCGCGATGCCACTAAGACGGTAACGATCGCTGTTTCGCACGTTGAGTACGAAACCGCCAATCGTCACTACGCTCACATCGATTGCCCGGGGCACGCCGACTTTATTAAGAACATGATCACCGGTGCCGCTCAGATGGACGGCGCGATTTTGGTGGTTAGTGCTGCTGACGGTCCAATGCCGCAAACCAAGGAACACGTTCTGCTCGCACGCCAAGTGGATGTGCCAGCACTCGTTGTATTCCTAAACAAAGTCGACCTGGTTGACGATGCGGAATTGCTCGAGTTGGTAGAACTTGAAATTCGTGAATTGCTGACCAAGTACGGTTTCCCTGGTGACGATGTGCCAATCGTCAAGGGGAATGCTCTCGCTGCATACAACAAGCCAGCTGATCCAGAAGCTAGCAAGTGTATCACTGAGTTGCTGGCTGCCGTTGACGCCTACATTCCACAACCGACACGTGAAGAAGACAAGCCATTCTTGATGGCGATCGAAGACGTGTTCAGCATCGAAGGTCGCGGAACTGTTGCGACCGGTCGTGTTGAGCGTGGCGTCATCAAGGTTGGCGAAGAAGTCGAGCTAATCGGCTTGAAAGAAATGCCGACTAAGACCACCGTCACCGGTGTTGAAATGTTCCGTAAGGAAATGAAAGAAGCTAAAGCTGGCGAAAACGTCGGTTGCTTGCTCCGCGGTATGAAGCGTGAAGATATCGAGCGCGGCCAAGTTTTGGCTAAGCCGGGTTCAATCACCCCTCACACCAAGTTCGAAGCAGAAATTTACTGCTTGAGCAAAGATGAAGGCGGCCGTCACACTCCATTCTTCAGCGGTTATCGTCCACAGTTCTACTTCCGCACAACGGACGTGACTGGTTCGACTAAGCTGGTGGATGCAGAAATGTGCATGCCTGGCGACAACGTCAAGGTTGAAGTAGAGCTACAGAAGCCGATTGCGATGGACGACGGTGTTCGTTTCGCGATTCGCGAAGGTGGCAAGACGGTTGGATCAGGTGTTGTTACCAAGATCCTTGCATAGGCATTGCTTATTGGATCGCCTGAAGCAACGTTTTGCTTGAATTGACTGGTGGCTGGATGCTTTGCCAAGTATCCAGTCGCACAGTAAAGTGTAAGATATCGAGAGCTGCAGGAGTCATTGATTCCTGTTGCTGCTTGAAGGCAAGCAGCGTGAACGGGCGTAGTTCAATTGGCAGAGCAGCGGTTTCCAAAACCGCAAGTTGGGGGTTCGAGTCCCTCCGCCCGTGTTTAGTGACCTGGGCCTTATGAATTGATTTTTGAAAGTCATGCGAAGGACTCGCAGGAGCGGAGCAGTAAATGGCCTCGGGAGACTCCTTAATGCCGAATCGGCCTCTGTTGCAAGAGATGTTTGCATCGGGGGTTTACAAGCGTAACCAAGGTCGCATGGTGCGACAGTTTACGTGCTTGGCGATTTGGCTAGTGGTTGCAGTTGCAGTGTGGAGATTCCACATGCTGTTCCTGCATCCCTACATTACTGATTTAGTGCCTGCAGTCGGTGGTTGGCTGAGCTATCTCCTTGCTGTCGCGATAGGCGGCGTTGGGATTTGGTTTGGTTACCGCTTGGTCAATTGGCCAAAATTTGCTGACTTTTTGATTTCCGTAGAAGCAGAGTTGAACAAGGTGTCGTGGCCGACTCAACGCGAGTTGGTGAGAGCATCCATTGTGGTGATCTTTACGATCTTGTTCTTGTCTGCAATATTGTTTGTTTACGATTTAGTGTGGCAACTCGTTTTCACGGCGTTGGGGATCAAGTGATCTTTGAGGTCAGCGTTGAAACGGGTCCACGTGTTGCAATTTCTTCCTAGCCAGGAGATGCAGCGGTAGGCGTTTCTTCGAAACTTTTACCGCGGTCGCCAGTACTGGCGTGGGGGTGCTTAAGTGAGTGAAGCTGATAAAAAAGTCGCGGCCGCTGATGGTCCAATCGTTATGGATTGGTACATCATCAAGGTCGCATTCAATCGCGAAGATAGTATTCGCGATGCGCTGCTAAAGCGTATTAAGCTTGGTGCCATGGAAGCTTTCTTTGGGGATATCATTATCCCTACAGAAGACGTGGTAACCTTCACACGAACCGGTACTCGCCGCGTTGTCAAGCGGAAGCTCTACCCAGGTTACTTGATGGCTTATATGTCCATCAATGACGATACCTGGTTCTTGGTTAGGGAAACACCTGGCGTCGGTGACTTCACCGGCTCCAATGGCAAGCCGACTCCGATGGATCCGCATGAAGTTGAGCGGGTCGTCAAGTCGGTACGCCCTGACGAAGAAGAAGGCGAGAAAGCCCTGAAGACAGCCATTCCATTCCGATCCGGTGATCGAGTGCGCTGTAAAGAAGGCTACTTTCAAAACCTTGAAGGCGAAGTCGAAAAAGTGGACGAAGCTAATGGTCGCGTAACCGTGATCATCAGTATCTTCGGCCGCAGTACGCCTGTTGAGCTTGATCACTGGCAAATCGAAGCCGTTTAGTTTCGATTTGAGTGGCTTGGATGATAAGTGGCTAGATGCCCTTTTCATGCGAGCGAATTGACATGTTACGAGTAACTTTCCCATTCAGTGATGGCTGGGACTTATACAGTTTAGCGGAGTGATTTTCTCCTATGGCAAAGCAAATGGTGGGACAAGCCAAGTTCCAGGTGCCGGGTGGTTCAGCCACACCTGCGCCTCCAGTTGGTACGTCCCTCGGTAGGTATGGTATTAATCTCGGTCAGTTCGTATCGCAGTTCAACGAGCGAACACGAGAATTTAACGGAACGCCAATCCCTGTTGTGGTAACGGTGTATTCCGATCGTAGCTTCGAATTTATCACCAAGAGTCCTCCAGCCGCTTCATTGCTGAAGCAAGCTGCAGGGATTGCGAGTGGTTCCGGCGAGCCCAACAAGAAGAAGGTTGGCAAAGTTACGCATTCGCAGATTCAAGACATCTGCAAGAAGAAAATGGCGGATCTGAACGCTCGCGACCTGGAACATGCTGCTCGCATGATTGAAGGCACCGCACGCAGCATGGGCTTAGAGGTAGTGGAGGGTTAAACTATGGTCAAACCAACTAAAGCTATGAAAGCCATGCTTGCAAAAGCCCCTGGCAAGACCATCATGCCGCTGGCTGATGCGATCAAAATTCTGAAAGATTTTCCAGCTCGGAAGTTCGATCAGTCTGTAGAAATTCACATGCACTTGGGAATCGATCCGGCGCAAGCGGACCAACTGGTTCGTGGTTCGGTCGTTCTTCCTCACGGCATTGGCAAGACACAACGAATCGTTGTGTTTGCAAAGGGTGACTTGGCAACCATCGCAACCGAATCGGGTGCCGATGTTGTCGGCCAAGACGAACTGGCCAAGAAGATCAAAGACGGTTGGACAGACTTCGACGTATGTATCGCAGCACCGGACATGATGGGACTCGTTGGCCCATTAGGTAAGGTTCTCGGTCCACGTGGATTGATGCCATCGCCTCGATCGGGTACGGTTACCGCCGAAATCGCTCGTGTCGTTAAAGAGTACAAGGCTGGTAAAGTCGAGTTTCGTAACGACAAGGGTTCCAACCTTCACGCAATTGTCGGCAAGTTGAGCTTCGAGCCCAACAAGCTGATCGAAAACGTTGAAGCCTTCATTAACTTTGTAAATAGCCTCAAGCCGAACGCATGTCGCGGGACTTACATCAAGAGCGTCGCGTTGTGTGCGACGATGTCGCCTAGTGTGCGAATTGCGGCGTAGTTCTTCGGTATCATCGGTTCGATTTTAATTTGAGCGGAACTGGTTATGAGTAAGTATGTAAAAAACCTGGTCACAGGTGACATAAAAAATCGGCTTGAAGGCGTCGCTGATGCAGTCCTGGTCAACGTGATCGGAATGGATTCAGCGTCGACGTTCGGCATTCGTAAAAAATTGCGAGCCAAGGGAATCAACATGCTGGTTATCAAGACCAGCATGGCGGCCCGAGCTACTGACGGTACTTCACTACGCCCGATGTTCAACAATCAAGCTGGTTCGCTGGCGATGATTTGGGGCTGCGAAGACTTTGTTAGCTTGGCTAAGGAAGTCGCTGACATTGTCAAATCGAAAGAATTTGCCAAGTTTGAACTCAGGGGCGGCGTCATGGACGGCGACGCACTGACCCCCGATCAAGTTTTGGCCATTAGCAAGTGGCCAAGCCGCACCGAGCAGATCTCCATGTTGGTCGGTCAAATCCTCAGCCCAGGATCGAATCTGGTCAGCCAGATTTTGAGCGGTGGATCCAACATTGTTGGCCAATTGAAGACCATTATTGAAAATAAGGAGGGCGAGGCATAGTCGCTATTGTTCTGCGGAACGACTGTGGCCGTGCAATAGCTTGCACCTCAACGCTGCGGGAGTAAACCGCTTGTTCGCATTTTAATTTAGATTGGTCATTCGCGATTCGCCCAGTTCATCTGAAACACTGGTGATTCGAGGCAATGGCCGCAAGTTTGAGATTTAATCCACACAAACGTTTAGTAACTTTAGAGAAGGGTTCCATAACCATGTCCGACACAACATACGCAGACGATATCAAGCAACTCGGTGAATCGATCGTCGGTTTGACACTGAAGCAAGCCAAAGAGCTGAGCGATTACCTAGAAAACGAACACGGCATCAAAGCTGCCGCTGGTGGGGCCGTCATGATGGCCGCTCCTAGCGATTCGGGCCCAGCAGCCGTTGTTGAGCAGACTGAATTCGACGTCATCCTCACTGGCTTCGGCGAGAACAAGCTAAACGTCGTTAAGGTTGTCAAAAACCTTACCGGCGCTTCGCTGATGGACTCGAAGAAGTTGGTTGAAAGCTGCCCAGCCAAGATCAAGGAAGGCGCATCGAAGGATGACGCAGCCAAGATCAAGAAAGAACTTGAAGAAGCTGGCGCAACCGTTGAGTTAAAGTAGTAGCTCTCGTTTGAGGCAAAAAAGCGACGAAACACCCACATTCTGGGTGTTCAGGGCTTGCGAATTGTGCCTGAAGCACGGTTTTCGCAGGGAGCAGGTGAGCCCGAACGCGTTTCGCTGCAGTTACGTACAGGTATGGAGCTGTGCGAAGTTGACGCAGGCTGGCCAATTTAGGTCACCTGCGGTGTTATCGACATTGAAAAAACTCGCATCAGCTTGCCTAGACTGGGTTTGCCAGCTTGGGCGAGCTGCGTTATATTGAATTCCGTGCATGTCGGCCAGTTCGCTCCTTCCCTGCTATTTTCCCTATCCGGCGCGGTACGTGTCAGGACCTCGATACCGCTGCGCCGCAATCTTTTGACGGTGCCTGCGTATGTCGAGCGCATGTGTAAAGCGCAGGTTTTTTCGCACCCTAGGTGGTGCAATATTAGGGGCGATTCTGATTTCTTTAACGTGGTTCCTTTAGGAGAACACTTCGTCAATGGCCACTTCCTCGCAAAGACGACTGAAACCGACTTCGATTCGTGTATTCGGTACCGGTTTGGATGCCTTAGAAATCCCCAATCTGACCGAATTGCAAACGAGAAGCTACGAAGCTTTCTTGCAAGAGGATCTCACGCCCGAAAAGCGTAAGAACCAAGGCTTAGAAAGCGTCTTCAAGGAAATCTTTCCTGTCGAAAGCTACGACAAGACAGTTTCGCTTGAATACCTACGCTATGAACTGGGCAAGCCTCGCTATACCCCTGACGAATGCCGTCAGTTGCGGCTTACCTATGGCAAGCCGATGAAAGTGTGGCTGCGGCTGAATCGTGAGCAACCGATCGAAGAAGAAGTCTACCTCGGCGATATCCCAATCATGCTCGGCGGTGGTGAGTTCATCATCAACGGTGCTGAGCGCGTTGTGGTTAGCCAGTTGCATCGCAGTCCCGGTGTTGACTTCGTTGAAGATCAAGACGGCACCAGCGATCGCAAACTGCCAAGCTGCCGGGTGATTCCCGAGCGTGGTAGCTGGATCGAAGTAAACGTAACAAAAAAAGACTCTTTGAGCGTTCGTATCGATCAAAGCGGTAAGTTCTCAGTAATGACTTTGCTCCGCGCCATGAGCGCCGAGTTAAGCTCTGACAGTGACCTGTTGCGCGCTTTTTACGAGACGACCGTTGAGAAGGTCGTCGACGGCCGCAGTGCAGCGAAACTGGAAAACAAAGTTGCTGTCGACGATGTGGTTTACCCAAGCGATTCCGATCGTTCTGGTGAGATCATTCTCGAAGCCGGTCATAAGATTACCAAGGAACTGGCGGAGACGATTTGCACATCGGGCATCGATTCACTCGAAGTGATGGAAGCTCCTAAGTCGCTGTTGATCGTTAATGCGTTGGCTGAAGACAACACTAACAGCCATGAAGAAGCGCTTCTGCGTATTTATCAACGTCTGCGTCCGGGCAACCCTCCGCAACTTGAAAAAGCACGTTTGCTATTCCATGAAAAGTTTTTTGATGCGAACCGATATCGCCTGGGTCGTGTAGGTCGCTTCCGCTTGAATCGCAAGCTTGGCACTAACGTTCCAGAGTCCGAGATGACGCTGAAGGCCGACGACTTGATCGCATCGATCAAGTACATGATCAACCTGTACGATCCAGATTCAGGTGCTCAGTTTGACGACATCGATCACTTGGGCAATCGCCGCTTGCGGACGATCGACGAATTGGCTTGCGAAGAGCTTCGAAAGGGCTTCTTGAAGCTTCGCCGAACCGTTCAAGAACGTATGAGCTTGAAAGAGGCGGATGAAATGTCCCCTCGTAGTTTGGTGAATCCAAAGAGCATCAGCGCGGCGATCGAGTATTTCTTCGGTCGAGGTGAACTGTCTCAGGTGGTCGACCAGACGAATCCGCTGAGCCAATTGACGCACGAGCGACGCTTGTCCGCACTGGGCCCTGGTGGTTTGAATCGTAAGCGAGCGGGCTTCGAAGTTCGCGACGTTCACATTTCCCACTACGGTCGGATCTGTCCGATTGAAACGCCTGAAGGTACGAACATCGGACTGATTAGCTCGCTGGCCATTTACGCCGGTGTGGATGAATACGGATTTTTAATAACTCCTTACCGCAAGATCGCAAAAGGCAAGTTGACCGATCAGGTCGAGTGGCTGCGAGCGGATCAAGAAGGCAATGTTTACATTTGCCCAGCGGATACAGAAGTTAAAGACGGCGCATTGGTTTCGGGTCCCAACATGATCGCCCGCTACCGTGCCGACTTTGAAATCGTTCTGCCCGAAGAAGTCGAATACATGGACATCGCTCCGAGCCAAATGGTGGGCGTGTCGGCTGGTCTGATTCCGTTCCTCGAGCATGACGATGCGAACCGTGCGTTGATGGGTTCGAACATGCAGCGTCAAGCGGTACCACTGCTGGTAACCGAGCCGCCAATCGTGGGCACAGGTCTCGAAAAAGAAGTCGCTAAGAACAGTGCGATGGTCGTCAGAGCTCGCCGAGCCGGCAAGGTGACCTACTGCGATGCTCTGCGAATTGACATCGGACCAGATACTTATCCGATGCAAAAGTACCAGGGCCTGAACGAGCGAACTTGCTTGAATCAGCACCCAATCGTCAACATTGGTGACAAGGTCGAAAAGGGCCAAATCATCGCTGACGGGGCTGCGACTTACTTGGGCGAATTGGCGCTTGGTCGTAACGTGTTGGTCGGCTTCATGTCGTTCGATGGTTACAACTACGAAGACGCGATCATCATTAGTGAAGAGCTGGTGCGAGCCGACACGTACACGTCGATTCACATTGAAGACTTCGACGTTGAAATTCGCGAAACGAAATTGGGTCGCGAAGAATTCACTCGCGATATTCCAAACGTCTCCGAAAAAGCCCTTCGCAATCTAGACGAAAGCGGTATTGTTCAAGTTGGAACTTACGTGCGGCCTGGCGACATCTTGGTCGGTAAAGTTTCGCCGAAGAGCAAGACGGAGCTGACACCGGAAGAGAAGCTGCTGCATGCGATCTTCGGTCGCGCTGGTGAAGACGTCAAGAACGACTCGCTGGAAGTTCCCTCCGGTATCGAAGGTATCGTGATCGATACTCAGAAGTTCAGTCGCCGGATGAGCCTATCGGACGACGAGCGAAAGGTGTTCGAGAAGCAACTGAAGGACATTGAGACCGCCGGCAATGCTGAGATTTCAGCAGCGTTCGCAGCGTTCGTCGAAGAAGCGGAAAAAGCAATCGGTTCGAAGCTGAAGGATGATGACGGTTCGCCGTTGTCCGGCGGGCAAGATCCGAAGTACATCGCTGAGCATGCGCAGACCTTCAACTTGTCGCGTTTGATGAACAAGATGGATGACAAGCATCATTCTGAACTCCGCAAAGTCCACAAGCAGTTTTGGCCAGCGGTTGAAGAAGCGATCGATGACCGTGACCGCAAGCTGAACAGCATGAAGCGTGGGGATGAACTGCGCAGCGGTGTGTTGCAGATGGTTAAGGTCTATATCGCGACCAAACGTGTGATCAGCGTTGGTGACAAGATGGCGGGTCGCCACGGTAACAAAGGGGTGATCTCCAAGGTGTTGCCAATTGAGGACATGCCGATTCTGCCCGATGGTACTCCGCTGCAGATTCTGCTCAATCCACTGGGCGTTCCTAGCCGTATGAACGTAGGTCAAATTTTGGAGACGCATTTGGGCTGGGCAGGTGCCAAGCTCGGATTCCAATCCATTACGCCGGTGTTTGACGGTGCCACCGAATCGGTGATCAACGACTGCTTGGCTGAGGCTGGTTTGCCGCGACACGGTAAAGTGCGTTTGATCGACGGTCGAACGGGCGCGCCGATGGAGCAGGAAACGACAGTAGGCTACATCTACATGTTGAAGCTCCATCACTTGGTCGACGACAAAGTGCATGCTCGCAGCACTGGTCCTTACTCGCTGATTACTCAGCAGCCGCTGGGTGGTAAGGCTCGGTTCGGCGGACAGCGCTTCGGTGAGATGGAAGTATGGGCGCTTGAGGCTTACGGTGCCGCTTACATTCTTCAAGAGTTGCTGACGGTGAAGAGCGACGACGTAGAGGGTCGAACCAAGATCTACGAATCGATGGTTAAGGGTGAGAATACGCTCGAGGCAGGCACGCCAGCCAGCTTTGATGTGTTAACCAACGAGATTCGTGGATTGGGACTGAACATGCGTCTTGAAAAACGAAAAATCTAATTGATTCCGCTTAGATTGCGGCGCAGCGGTGATTCGGGGAGCGATCACTGCTGCGAATATCAATTCCAATTGCTCCGTTGCCAAAAACCATTCGACGACTCAAACGCACTTGACGCTTGGCATGTGGCCCGAGTTTAGGTCTCACTGACGCTAACTCAGCCAGAGATGCCATCCCAAAAACCTAGGAGCAGCGGTATATGTCGACAGCTGAAACCAGTTACGATCGCGTAAACGATTTCACTTCCGTTAGAATTAGTCTTGCACGTCCGCAGGATATCCGCAGTTGGTCTTTCGGCGAAGTTAAAAAGCCGGAAACGATTAATTATCGAACCTATCGCCCTGAAAAGGATGGTTTGTTCTGCGAGCGTATTTTCGGACCAGAGAAGGACTGGGAATGCGCCTGCGGTAAGTATCGCGGCATGAAGTACAAAGGGATGATTTGCGACCGTTGCGGTGTGAAGGTTACGCACAGTCGCGTACGCCGCAAACGGATGGGGCACATCGAGCTGGCCGCGCCAGTGGTTCACATTTGGTTCTTCAAGGCGATGCCTAGCCGCTTGGGCGCGCTGCTCGACATGAAGACATCGAGTCTAGAGAAGGTGATTTACTTCCAAGACTTTGTGGTTCTCGATCCAAAGCAAACAACGTTGCAAGCGTTGCAGCTACTTAGCGAAGCCGAGTACCGCGAAGCCAAGTTGCAATTCGGTGAGGGTTCATTTGACGCTGAGATGGGCGCTGACGCCATTCGTAAATTGTTGCAAGGATTGGATCTTGCAACCTTGGGCGACGATTTGCGCAAAGAGCTGTCGGAGACCAACAGCAAGCAGCGCAAGAAAGACTTGATCAATCGCTTGAAGTTAGTGGAAGCCATTCGTGACAGCGACAACCGTCCTGAGTGGATGGTGCTGGACGTAATTCCTGTGATTCCACCGGATCTGCGTCCGCTCGTGTTGCTCGATAGCGGCAACTTCGCCACCAGCGACTTGAATGACCTCTATCGCCGAATCATCAACCGCAACAACCGTTTGCGAAAACTGGTCGATTTGAATGCGCC
>JANODD010000035.1:0-11198 GCA_031412515.1 Planctomycetia bacterium
CTGGTATGGCGAAAAGTCGGTAGCGGAATGCGTCAAGCATTTCGTGCATGCAACTTTGGCCCGCAATATCAACTCCCGAAAGCCTTGACGGCTTCCGCTACTGCGTTTGTTCACGACTTTCCGACAGCCCAGCTGGAAGCATTACCCCACTTTGGCAAGCAGGATGCTCACCCCCACTTCGAAGTCCCAACTGTTATGGTTCGTTTTTGTACGCTACTTACAGTAATGCTTTTCGGCGGCAGTGCGCTGGCCGACGACACGCGGTTCAACGAACATATTCGCCCAATCTTTGCTGAGTTTTGCATCGACTGCCACGGACCGGATGCAAACAAACGTGAGGGTGATCTGCGTCTGGACATTGACGACTCAACTCGAAAAATCTTCAGTCCGGCCAACCAACCGGAGGAAAGCGAGCTGTTCAAACGCTTGACGTCAAGCGACGATGATCTTCGAATGCCTCCACCAAAGTCCGGCAAACATTTGAGCGCAGATCAAATCGAAAAGATCCGAAGATGGATTGCAGATGGTGCTCGCTATGAAGGCCATTGGGCTTATCAACCTGTTCAAATTCCAGCTGCCGATGCAAGCATCGATGGTTATCTCGCAGAGAAATTGCAATCCAAAGGACTCAAGTACTCGAAGGCGATTTCAAGGCAGCAATGGATTCGACGTGCGACGTTGGATCTAACGGGGGTACCGCCTACCTGGGAAGATGTTGAATCGTTCGTCAACGATAGTTCAGGTTTAGCTTACGAACGGGTCATCGATCGTTTGCTCGAATCGCCAAAGTATGGCGAGCGTTGGGGACGGCATTGGTTAGACATCGCTCGCTATGCAGATACACTGGGCGGGGCTGCGATCGGCTTTACAAAATTCCCATTCTCGTACACTTACCGCGATTATGTGATCCAAGCTTTCAATGCTGATTTACCTTACGATCGTTTCGTCATCGAGCAACTCGCAGCGGATCAACTTGGGCTCCCCGATAATCATGCGGCACTGGCTGGCGTCGGCTTCCTGACGGTCGGAATGCAGTATCGCAACAAGCACGATGTGATCGACGATCAGATTGACGTCGTCTCGCGCGGGCTGCTAGGACTGACCGTTGCCTGCGCTCGATGCCACGATCACAAATACGACGCCATACCGACTCAGGATTATTATTCGCTCTACGCAACCTTTGCCAGCAGTCAGTCACCGGATCAACTGCCGGTGATTGGCGAGCCCACCGGGAAAGCCTTTGAAGACTACCAGCGAGCCTTAAACGCAGCGCAAGAAGAACATGATGACATGGCTCGTGAACAGACTGAAGTGATGCGTGGTCGCCTTCGAATGCAAGTCGCGATGTACTTGAAGGAGTTGGTGAAAGGTACACCAGATCAAGATTTGTCGTCTGCCTTCCTGTCGTTTCGCACAGATGATATGCGGCCAATGGTGTTAAGTCGGTGGCGGGAGTTTATTGCCAAAACCTCGGATAACGATCCAGTTTTTGGAATCTGGCGACGTTTAGCACAACTGGATCCAGAGAGCTTCGCGGCTAAAGCTGCAGAGCTTCGCGAAACGCTCCAAAAGGAATACGGTGGTCCCATGCCACCGGCAGCGCAAGCGAGTCTCGGTGGTAAGCCTCCGAAGTGGAATCCCCGCATTCTCGAAGCATTAGCGACCAAGCCACCCCAATCGATGATGGATGTCGCTGAACTTTATGGTGAATTGTTTGGGAAGGTCTACCAAGAGTGGCAGTCGGCATTACAAGTAGCTGCATCCGAGGCGAACGATGGTGCCATCGTCCCTGATGAAGATCAAAAGCATATTGCGATTAACAGCTCCATCAACCGGCAACTAAGGCATTATCTCTTTGCCCCCGACACACCGACCGCTATAACTGAGAAACTTGCGACATCGCAGCTCAATCGTACCGTACTGGACAGTTTGAACGGACGTAAAGGTGCCATTCATGGTCTCAATCTTGACTCGCCCGGTTCACCGGCGCGAGCCATGGCGCTTGAAGAGGATGCGAACGCTGGTCCGTTTTACGTTTTCCAGCGAGGCAACCCGCTTGCCCGAGGCGAACCGGTCCAAGCGAGGTTCTTAACAGCCGTAAAGAACGATCATTCGAGACCGTTCAGTGTTGGCCAACGACGACTCGATTTGGCTCAAGCGATCGTCGATCCTGAAAACCCTCTAACACGCCGCGTGATCGTCAATTGGGTGTGGCAACAGCATTTCGGACAAGGACTTGTACGAACCCCCGATGACTTTGGCACACGCGGTCGTCCGCCGACGCATCCCCAGTTGCTGGACTATCTTGCAACAGTGTTCCTGCAAGATGGTTGGTCCATCAAGAAACTGCACAGGCGAATCATGCTGTCTGACGCTTATGCACAAGCCGCTGAAGAGAATGAAGGCTCACGGGTGATTGATCCAGAAAACGATTTACTTTGGCGAATGCCGCGTCGTCGACTTGAACTGGAAGCCATGCGCGACTCCATGCTCGCAGTCTCCGCCGAGCTGGACTCGACCATGGGAGGACGCCCCATCGACTTGCAAGCTACCCCTGTTATCCCTCGCCGCAGTGTCTATGGGTTTGTTAATCGCGACATCGTTTCAAGTCTTGCGAGCACCTTTGATGGAGCGAATCCCAACGCGTGCACCGCCAAACGCCCAGATACAACTGTGCCACAACAAACGCTTTTTGCGCTGAATTCGGAATTCATTCAAGATCGAGCGGTGAGACTTGCAAGTCTTTCGGAGAGTTTTGCAACCGATTCAACAGCGCGTATTCAGTGGCTGTACCGTAGAGTCTACGCGCGGAATCCTGAGAACGAAGAACTTCAATTGGCGGTGAAGTTTGTGGAAGGTGCGAAACCTGATGTTAGCGCGTCAAAGTGGCAACAGTTAACGCATGTTCTTTTGGCCGCGAATGAATTCGTGTTTGTGGATTAATCGTGTCAGCGAACTGGGGTAGTCAAATGAATCAGACAAATCAGACAGATTGGTCGGATCGGACAGATCAGGGGGATCGGACAGATTGGTCGGATCTGTCCAATCTGTCGGATCATTCCAACAACCGCCGGGCGTTTTTCAAACGCTGCGGCATGGGATTCGGGTCGCTGGCGATGGCCGAGATGCTTTCGGGGACCGCTCACGCGGGTGCGTCAACCCACTTTCCAGCTCGCGCAAAACACGTGATTCACATCTTCCTGAACGGAGGTGTTTCGCAGGTCGACACGTTCGATCCAAAACCCGAACTGACAAAACGCGGCGGTCAGATGCTCCCCTTCGACAACCTGCAGACCGAGCGGAAGACCGGAGTCGCCTTGCCATCGCCGTTCACTTTCAAGAAGCACGGAGAGAGCGGCATTCCGATCAGCGATTTATTCCCCCATCTCTCGAAGTGCGCTGACGAATTGGCGGTAATTCGATCGATGCACGCCGAACTGCCCAACCATGAGATGTCGCTGATGTTGATGAACACGGGCGATCAACGCTTAGTTCGGCCAAGCATCGGTTCCTGGTTGACGTGGGGCATCGGTTCCGACAATCAGAACTTGCCTGGCTTCGTGGCTCTGTGTCCTGGCGGCTTGCCCGTAGGAGGAGCAGGTAACTGGCGATCGGCCTTCTTGCCAGGCGCATATCAGGGAACGCTTATCGACTCATCGAACACTGATCCATCGAAGGTGATTGAACATATTCGCAACGCTCGCTTGACGAATGAACAGCAACGCCAACAGTTCGACCTGCTTCAGTCGCTCAATGCGCGTCACTTATCTGAACGGCCGGGCGAAGCAGCCATCGAAGCTCGCGTTCGATCATTTGAACTTGCCTATCGAATGCAGATCGAAGCCACCGATGCCTTCGACTTAACGCAGGAACCGGAGCACATTCTCAAACTGTATGGCGAAGGGCCACAAAATCGCCAGTTGCTGATGGCTCGGCGATTGGTCGAACGTGGTGTGCGTTTCGTTCAGACTTGGCACGGCAACCTCCAACCTTGGGATAGTCACTCGAACATTAAAGAGGAGCATCGCAAAGTTGCTAACGAATGCGATCAAGGTCTGGCGGCTTTGATTATCGATCTCAAGCAGCGCGGCCTGCTCGACGAAACGCTCATCGTATGTTCCGGTGAATTCGGAAGAACTCCTTCAGTGGAGATGGGGCAAAACGGTTCAGGAGCCGGACTGGGGCGCGACCACAACCATTGGGGTTATTCGCTTTGGATGGCGGGCGGTGGAGTGAAAGGTGGCATAATCTATGGGGCCACGGACGATTTTGGTTTCAAGGCGATCGAAAACCCCGTGTCCGTTCATGATCTGCACGCTACCATGTTGCACCTACTGGGCTTGGATCACGAACGACTGACTTTTCGCTATGCTGGCCGCGATTTCCGCTTGACCGATGTTCATGGTAAAGTTGTCCGCGATGTGATTGCCAGTTAGGCGAGCGGCAGATTGGAACGTACCGATTGAGCCTGAAGGCATTTTGGAATTGTGTGCCAACTTCAATAGACTCAAGCCGACTAGGACGCAAGAAATCGGGTTCAACAAGAAATCCTCAATAAGTAATCGGCTAGCGCCTCAGGCTCAACAAGAATTCGCGAAAGAAGATCTAAGTAATACCTTGGCACAAACCATTCAAATAAAAATTCTACACAAGTGGCAGGAAACGCTTTCGATTCACCGCTGGGTTGCTTTTGTATTGCCAATCGCGGTGTTCATGATCATCGGGAGCCTCGAACCGACGGATACTGCTTCATCAATGTACCCTTACTATCCATGGATCTATGGATTCAAACTGCTCGCAACCGTAGCTGCACTTCGCGTTGTCTGGCCAGTATATAGACCTCTGATTCGGCCCATCGGTTGGCAAGGAATCGCAGTCGGTATCGTAGGTGCTGTCCTGTGGATTGGTATATGTCATCTTGAATTGGAACGTACCTATCTGCTGCCACTTGCCAAGTCGATTGGACTGGATGGTTTTCTGGGAAGCCAGACGCGGTCGGCTTATAATCCGTTTGCTCAGTTGTCCGAACACCCGATCGGAGTCGTCTTGTACTTGTTAGTTCGTGGAATTGGTTTGGTGTTGATAGTACCCATTGTTGAGGAGTATTTTCTCCGCGGGTTTCTCATGCGCTATGTCGCAGCTGACAAGTGGTGGAAATATCCGATTGGATCGGTGACGCGGAACTCGGTCATGGCTGGAACGCTGGTGCCCATGTTAATGCATCCCGGTGAATTGTTAGCGGCCGCTGTCTGGTTCTCACTGGTTACGTTGCTTTTTGTGCGGTCGAAAAATCTATGGGAGTGTATTGCGGCACATTGTACGACAAACTTGTTGTTAGGCATTTACGTCGTTCTGTTTGGTGCTTGGCATCTGGTTTAGTGTTACCATAGTGGCGATTCAGATTCTGCCAATCAGTAGGACTTGCGCCATGACCCGTCCTTTAATTTACATTTTTATTCTCACAACTGTTCTCTCGAATTGCAGCTCGTTACGGGCTGATGATCCGATCGTTAGTGAAAGAGATTCAGCCATTCACGTTCCGACACCGCGAGAGATTGTGGCAAAGATGCTGGAGTCGGCGCGAGTCAACAAAGACGACCTACTTTACGATCTAGGTTGCGGTGATGGCAGAATTGTCATCGCGGCTGCGACCACCTGTGGCTGCCGTGCCGTTGGTTACGATATCGATGAACGCAAAGTAAAAGAGTCGAGAGAAAATGTAATAAAGAGCGGAGTCGAAAAACTGGTATCGATCGAGAACAAGGACATTTTCAAGCTGGACTTACAAAAAGCGACTGTCGTTACTCTGTTCCTATTGCCCGAAATGAACATTCAGTTGATTCCGCAATTGGAGAAAATGAAAGACGGTTCGCGGGTCGTGTGTCACGAGTTTGCACTCATGGGCATTCAACATGATCGCAAGCTGACCATTACGACTCAGCCCGACGGTGTTCCTCGCGACATCTACCTCTATCAACTCCCCTTGAAAACGATTACCGATAAGTAAGCCGCATTGTACTTCCTCTTAACTTTCCCACCCGAGGTAACTTCATGACTGCTCTTCACAAACAATTTTCTCGGCGTCAAGCTTTGCAAATTGCAGCTGCCTGCACTGTAAGTGGCGCTATGGCAAAGCCTGTTCGAGCGATGTCGGCTAATGATAAACTGAACATCGCCTTCGTTGGCGTTGGTGGTCGAGGCCGAGCCAATCTGGATACTTGCGCAGGCACTGGCTCCGTGAATGTAGTCAGTATTTGTGATGTTAACGGTGAGAATCTGGATCGTGTATCGGCGATGCATCCTCAAGCCAAAAAGTTCACGGACTTCCGCAAACAACTAGAAGACCTCAAAGACGTTGATGGGGTTGTTGTTAGCACAGCCGAGCATACTCACGCCTTCGCAACGCTTCCTGCACTGCTGCAAAAGAAGCCCGTTTATTGCGAAAAGCCGCTGACGCATAACATCGCTGAATCGCACAAGATCATGCAGGCCGCAAAAGAGGCGGGTGTTGCGACGCAGATGGGGACGCAAATTCATGCCGGCGCGAATTATCGCCGCGTTGTCGAACTGATCCAATCAAAGGCCATCGGTAACATTACGGAGGCTCACGTGTGGACATCGCGAGCATGGGGACTGCAAAGCAAACAGGACTCCGATGCTAACAAAGATATTGTCTACGTAACCGATCGACCGGCTGAGGAGCAGACTCCGCCTCCGTTCCTCGACTGGGATTTGTGGATTGGACCAGCTCCCATGAGACCCTTTAACAATGTCTATTTTCCAGGGCCAAAGTGGTATCGTTGGTGGGACTTCGGAAGCGGCACGATGTCGGATCTTGGAAGTCACATGAACGACCTTGCGTTCTGGGCTTTGAAGCTTGATTCCCCTAAGACCATCGAAGCCATTGGCGACAAGCCGCATGCCGAGATTGCTCCGGCCTCGATGACAGCCATCTACGAGTATGCGGCTCGCGGCGACATGCCAGCTTGCAAAGTTACTTGGTATCAGGGAACACACAAGCCACAGATTTGGCACGACAAAGGCATTCCTCAGTGGGATAGTGGAACACTGTTTATCGGCGATAAAGGTATGGTGCTATCCGATTACGGCAAGCATGTTCTATTGCCCGAGGAAAAGTTCAGTAACTTTCAACGTCCTGAAAAGACGATCGCTGACTCGCCCGGCCAACATCAAGAGTGGCTGGAAGCGATCCGCAGCGGCACTCCGACAGGCAGTCCGTTCAGTTACGCAGGACTGCTTACGATCGCCAATCACTTGGGGAATGTAGCGTTTCGAAGCGAGCAAAAAATCGAATGGGATCCGGTTAATCTGCGAGCGAAGAATTGTCCGGCGGCAGATAAGTTTATCTCTCGCAAGCCCAGAGCTGGATGGACGTTAGGTTGAAATCATAAAGATAGAACGTCTTTCTGTTTACGACGCAAAGACCCGAGAATTATTGGTCCTCAATCAAGGAATGTTGAATTTCCATGTTTTCCAACCTGAGCAAATTCATTGTAGTATTGCTCGCTGCCAATTCTGCGAGACTAGTTGCCGACGAAGGTTGGCCGAAAGCCGTCGAGCGAGCTTGGCTAATCACGGAGGCCAAAGTCGTCGGCGAGGACGAAGGTGATCCCGCGGTCGTGGACAATTTGCTCTTGCTCGTAGGCCAGAGACTTTACATCGCCATGGACCAAAACACCGCGAACGGAAACGACTATTCCGAAAAACCGATGTTGCTGGAAAAAGGCTTCCGAATAGAAAAGGTGACTCATAATGAGGATTCAACGATTGCCGTTGCTCGTCACAAGGAGGGACAACGAAAACTGATTCTCACACCGTCCAAGAATAATCAGTATCTGCTGCGCATAACATTCACGGGTAATGTTGCCCATAAATACACGCTCCATTTCGCGTTGAAAGAACTCGATCAGAACACTGCAAAGAGTAGGCTAAAGACGATTCTTTCGGTCGGGGAACTGGAAGGCAATACTCAGATGGGACCACTTAACGCTTGGATCGCGGGAGATTAGTAGGATGACCGCGGCGTGCACTCAAGTTGTGACGCCTGGGCGAGTTGTAAATGGAAAAATCTTTTCCCTAGGGTGAGATATGCCCGTCGTTCGCCCGCTCTGATGCCGCAAAATTTCCATCCTTTAGCATGCGAATGTAAACTTCAATGCGATTCCTAAATCGAAAATTCTCGATACGCGCATTATTGGGGCTAATAGCGATTAGTGCATGCGTAGTTGCATTTGCCGTATCATATAGGCGACACTTTGTTTGGGCATTGACGCGGGGCCCCTCGCCATTTTGCTTTCGTAGAGACAAATATTTCTCAAGAACCATTCGGAGGCGATTTTGCTCATTTTAATTTCTGCGAAATCTCATTTGATTTGCCTTCGGCAATTGCGAAAACAATCAGAATTCATACGGATGGTTCCGCTCGCTTTCTAGAATTCTCCGATGGAGATAAGAGGGTCCGCCTAGGATTGTCTTACGCCTCCGCGAATAAAGCGATATTCGGCGTACTTCCAGTACAAATCAATAAGGAATCGAGCACGCAACTTTTACAACGCATTTACTCTGCCGACTCGCGGGACTTCTCATTGAACATGTCCCAGGAACAGCTTCTACTTCATGAATGGGCGATAAACCATCGGGACATTTTCGCTTATGAAAGGCATTTAAGCCAGATGTCGTATAATGACGGAAACGGTATGCAGGTCCTAACGCTTTCTTCAGACCAAACGACCAACTCAAGATCGTCGAAATTAAAACGCGTGATCTCATGGTCAGTAAATGATGGCCATAGCAGTGGCTTAATTTACATTTTCGATAATAAAGATGCGACTGCTGACTGGAGTGATCGAATTTCCGCTACCTTGCGCCGGAACATGAAGTTGTCGACTCTTAAGATCGATTTTGAAACTGCAACTAGTTCTGAAATTCTCGCTTAGGCTCAGATAACTCCAATTGCCGACGAACTCTGAAATGCAAGCAAGTCGTCGGTCGCATGTTTTACCAAATGACCGGCATTCCTGGCGACCAAGTGATTTCGATCAGTCGTTTCGATAGAATGCGGGCATGGATACCTTCTACATCGAAACATCAATCATCAGCCACGCAACGGCTTGGCCGAGCAAAATCCCGGCCATCACTGTTTTGCAGGATCATGCGAAAGAGTGGCTCGCATCCGACGCACCGAAATTTCGGTTGGTCGCGTCCTCTGCTTTCTCGCGGGATTGGCTCGCTCGCACGCCGTCTGGTAAAATACTGAGAACACAACCAAAACTGGAGGACTATAAGTTGACAACTGCTAAGGAAACAATGGTAGATATAATCTCTCGCCAACCTGACGATAGTTCGTACGATGCCTTGCTGCGCGAACTCGCATATGCCCGTATGATTCAACGGGGACTTCAAGATGCCGAGGAGGGCCGAATTGCAAATGACTCCGATGCAAAGATTAGAATCGACTCATGGCAGAAATAACGTGGACGGTCGAGGCCCTGAATCGGCTTCGAGAGATTTACGATTACATTGCTGAGGAAAATCCTCGATCTGCATCGAAGGTTGTCGCTGCAGTCTACTCGAAGGTACAACTCCTCCGCACATTCCCTGAACTAGGCCAGAGATACGAACCAATCGCAGATCGCCACGTGCGTGAGATTATATTCGGCAACTATCGGATTCCGTACCTCTTAACAGACGACACGAACATCTTAATTCTTGGTGTCTTTCACAGTGCGTTAGACATCAATGCCTATCTGCACTGAAAAAGTAGAACCATCGCAGGAACTAGGCAGGGCCGTGGGCACTCAAACTGATGTTCGCGTTTGCAAGCGACGACTACGACAAAATTCAATGCCCGTTGCAAGCCATGCGAAAGAGACGTCTGCAGCCCGTTCCGCAACTTGCTCGGAGGCGATATCTTTAGAGGGCAAGGAGCCCTGAATGAACGACACCGAATTCGATGCTGGTAGCGTCGACGCATACGACTACGAACTTCCTCGCGAATTGATCGCACAACATCCGCTCGATCATCGAATCGACGCGAGGTTATTGCTTGTCAATCGTAAATCGGGCGCACTTTCGCACCATTATGTTCGCGACCTACCGGACTTGTTGAACGTGGGCGACGTTCTGGTACTCAACAATTCGAAAGTCATTGCAGCTCGACTGCTAGGCAAACGGACGAGTACGCAAGGTCGTTGGGAAGGGCTGTACCTGCGTGCCGCGGAGAATGGATTTTGGGAGATTCTCAGCAAGACACGTGGCTATTTGACGCCCGGCGAAACAATTTCGCTTCGCGATCAAGATGGTCGCGACAGCGAGCAACTCGTCGTTTGTTCTCGGCTTGAAGAGGGGCGTTTGGTGGTTCGACCGCTCGAGCCGATCGCAATCGAAGATTTTTTAGCGAGGTTTGGCAAGGTTCCACTGCCACCGTACATTCGCGATGGATACATGGTTGATCAGGATGTGGAATCGTACCAGACGGTGTATGCCAAAAACCCTGGTTCAGTGGCTGCACCGACAGCTGGTCTGCATTTTTCAACGGACTTGATTCGGCACTTGCAACGTCGAGGTGTAATAACGGCCGCTGTTACTTTGCACGTAGGCATTGGCACTTTTAGGCCCGTCGCAACCTCGCGACTGGAAGAACACAAGATGCACAGCGAGTGGTGTGAGCTGACGGAAGCAGCGGCAACAAAGATCAGCGAAGCCCGAGCCGCGGGTGGTCGAGTGGTCGCTGTGGGGACGACTAGCGTACGAGTGCTTGAATCGGCTGCGCAAAAGAACTCATCCAAGCTAGAGGACTGGAGCGGCGAGACCAACATCTTCATCCGCCCGCCTTATCAATTTCAATTCGCTGACGCTCTGCTAACCAATTTCCATTTGCCCAAAAGTACGCTACTGATGCTGGTCAGCGCCTTTGCCGGTCGCGAGCTCATTAAAAAAGCTTACCGCGAAGCCATTGAAGAGCGCTATCGATTTTATAGTTACGGCGACTGCATGTTGATTGTGTAGGTGCTTGAGCCGTTCTACGAAAAAGGGAAAGTGAGCCGTCGGCGCTAGTTTTGATGTTGCGGATTTCGATTTCGTGTGCCACTGGCTTTCCTAATCGCATCCGGGAATCCGGATGCGATTGGGAAAGGCCAGTGTACCGAAGCGTGTGGGTTCGAATAAAAACCTTACAT
>JANODD010000036.1:0-4367 GCA_031412515.1 Planctomycetia bacterium
TTCGAACATGCGACGCCAAATCTTAGTCGCCGCAGCCAGTTCCGGCAGCGCAAGTCCAAAGGCTTCGATCACTAACCAGCCATCGTAGCCGATTTTGCCAATGGCTTCAAAGTTCTTTCGCCAGCGAATGTTGCCTTCGCCGGGCGTGCTGCGATCATTTTCGCTGATGTGAATATGGCACAGCATGTCCTTGATTTCATTGAAGGTTTTGCCGATATCTTTCTCTTCAATGTTGCTGTGGAACGTGTCGTACATGATTCGGCACGATGGATGATTCACTTCACGAGCGAACCTGGCTGCATCCGCGTGAGCGTTCAGTAAATAACATTCGAAGCGATTAAGCGCCTCGACGCCAAGCAGGACTTTGACTTTGCCCGCATGCTCAGCCACTTTGCTCATGCTCTCAACGCCCCATTTCCATTCGTCCTTGGTCGGGCCAGCGCCAGAGAAATGGCCGAGCGCCGAATGGTAAGGTCCGACCAGCGTTTGCGCTCCAACGGCCGCGCAGCAATCGAGTGTCTTGTTGGTTAGCTCGACACCTTTGGCGCGAACAGCCGCATCCGGGCTGATAGGATTGTCTTCCACGTTGCGGACGGTTACGGCCGTTCGCTGCAAACCAAGATCATCCAGCTTCTTACCCCAAGCCGCGTAGTCGAGATCGAGATTGAACATCGGCAATTCGACTCCGTCGTAGCCGAACGACTTCAGTTTCTCAAGCGTCGGCAGCATGCTATCGTTCAGTTCGCCGCCCCAAAGCAACAGGTTCATACCAAATTTCATTTACGTTCTCCTCAAAGGTTGTTTAAGTTCGACTAGGGTTGGTCGGAGTTTGGCGGTGGCTCGGTCAGTAGACCCGTCGCAGCTTCGCGAACGCGTACTCGAGCGTCAGCCAGCCATGATATTACCGATTCGGGCAGCGGAGGTAAGCCAACGCGGCGCATCACATGATTTAATCGCATCCATAAACGGTCGTCGGCGGTGTAATCTGCCAAAAAACGTTCCTGCAAGAATCTTGGGATGAGCATTGCTAGCGCATCAAACGGCTTCGTGCAGACTCGATTGGCCGCTTCTTGAACCAGCCGCACATCGAGCGACTCGATGGCCGCATAGTACCCCATAAGATAGTCGGGATTGTCGTCGCTGAGTACCGAGTCGAGTAGCAGTTCGACGACAATATGTCCGACAAAACCCGCCTGATGGCCACTTTGCTCGATCAGCAACGCCCGAAGTTCGACTGCAAAGCCCGTGCTAAGTACCGCGAAGGGCTCTGTTTGATGAAACCAGCGGTCATCGTAATGATGCCGCATCACGCCCCGCGCCAGCGAGACCACGCGAGGGTCTGCATCGTCAAGGACCAACTCCGCCCGCTGGCTCCGCGCCCGATTCCGCCGATCCACGACGCTCATCCAATCCGGCAACGAAGTCCCCGCTACAAAATACGGATCGTCGAGATATTTATAAGCGTGCGAAAGGTAATTCACAGAAGTCCTCCAATTGCCTTTTCCAGATTAGATTTTGGGATTGAGTGTCGCCCAATTGTCTCAATTGTTGCTGCTTCGATTGAGACAATTGTGCGACAATCAAACTGCAACCCGAAAATCAAATTTGGATAAAGCGAGACACCCAATCTGTTGACCAGAGCTTTTTCCAGCGACATGTCTGGAGAAAGGTTCGTTTGCTTTGAAGTGACGGCTATCGCATAATAGGAGCGGAAAGTGATTAGGAATAGTCGGAGACAATAGGTCAAAGCCTGATATGATGCGATTTAATACGAACCCACTGCCGGGGATGAATCCTTGGCTAGAAGCATACTGGGGCGACATTCATACCAAACTCACAACATATGCGTGCGATTACATGCAACGTCAGCTCCCTAGCGACCTGCAGGCGCGAGTTGAAGAGTACCTTTCGGTGTACGAAGCGGAAGGGGATACTGAGAGTTCGCGAAGGATTGTGCCGGACGTTCAGATCGTCGAGCAACCCGACTTATCCGCATCCGCGACTGCTGTAGTAACCGAAGCATTTCCCAGCTCAGAGTCAGTAATCATCCGCCGGCGAACGCCGCCACAGACGTTGCGTTATATCAAAATTGTCGATGTCAAATCGAATCGACGAGTTGTTACTGTGATTGAGTTCATCAGCATGGCCAACAAGGCCACTGAAAAAGGTCGACGGCAATACTTCGCCAAACAGCAAGAGCTGATTACGGCTGGTGTGAATCTGGTCGAAATCGATTTACTGCGATCGGGTGGCTGGGTTATGGCGGCGCAGAAGGACGGCTATCCTCCCACTTTGCAGGGGCCGTATCGTATCAGCGTCGTGCGGGCCACCTCACCCGAAGATGCCGAGATTTATCGGGCCACTTTTCTTGCACCGTTACCCACCATTCGCATCCCGCTCCGCGAGACAGACAATGACATTCAACTGCCCCTTCAAGCGTTAGTGAACTCCGCGTATGAAAGCGGCCGTTACGGCAATGACGTTGACTATTCTATCATGCCCGAACCAAGCCTTGACGCTAAAGACTTCGAGTGGATTTGCGAGTATCTGAAATCCGTGGCGGACGCTGCCAGCGTCCGCCTCTAGCCTCTAGCCTCTAGCCGCTAACTTCTAACTTCTAACTTCTAACCAGCGCCTTCTCAAACAAAACAAGCAGCCGCGACCAGGCCTTTTCGGATTGCTCCTGATTATAGACCTTAGTGTCAGGAGGACACCAACCATGCCCAGCTTTATAGACTTCAATTTCCGCAGGCAGCTTGGCTTGCGCGAAGGTTTCCTTGAGCACATTTTTTACGTCAGGTTCTTTCTCGTCATCGTTCTCGGCAATGCAGATCAGAAACTGAGCTTTTAATTTTGCTATCAGCAAGTGCGGACTGTCAGGGTTTTTCGTGACGAGTCCACCGCCGTGAAACGTGCCGACGGCGCCCACGCGATCAGGGGCCGCTGCCGCAGTCCGCATTGCAATCGGTCCACCCATGCAGTAACCCGTCGTGCCGATCTTCTTTTTCTTGTCAGTTTGCGGCTGAGCGTCCAGCCACTCGACCAGTGCCTTGGCATCGTCGGTATGTGTCTTTGGGCTTAAGGTACGAGCCAGTGGAAACACCTCTTGGATGGGCGTGCTGCTGGCGTCTTTGGCGACAGGCGATTTCTTCGTTCGGTAGAACGGATTAACGACAAGTACACTGTAACCCGATTCTGCCAGTCGCTTGCCCATCTGCCTGAAGGCTGGACGCAAGCCAAAGATATCTGGCCAAACAATCACAGCGGCATGGGCACCTTCTTTGGGAGTAACGAAGTAAGCATCGCAAACACCGTCGGGCATTTTGATGTCGACATCGTTGTCCATCGTTTCTACGGCATGAGCAGACCTGGGTAGCATCAACGCGGCTCCAATCCCGGCTGAAACCATGATGCCTAAATCTCTGCGTGAGTACTTCTTCGCATCTTCGTCAAAATGATCTTGATCGCACATATTGTTACTGCTGCTTAGGTTAAGAACTGAGTTTGCTTGGTCTAGTTTAGTGCTTCAACACAATTTAATTTTGGGGTAACGTAGGATGGGACCATTTGTTCCGTCCTTCTAGTCTTGAGTTGAATTCAACGAACGCTCGGAACAAATGGAGTCTAGGCGTAGCGAGCAGACTTCACTGTACTTGTAAACGTGAGCTTGTTGCCGGGAGTTTTTCATTAAAGTGATGGAAGTCTATAACTACAACGGGCGTCGAAATGGCTGTGGAGACTGGCTCGGCAGAGCCTCGTTCTCCTGTTCCATGTTCTACGAGTCCCACCTCTGAACATTCCGGCTAACCCCAAAGTAAAATTGTGTTGAAGCACTAGTCGCGTATGTGAGACAAGAGTCCCACCACGATTAATTCTAGCGTTTTTCTTGGGCAAGTTTGGCTGTACTCAACCTAAAACCCGTATTTGCCGTGCGAATAAGCTATCGACCCGTGACTCCCGCTTGATCAATAACTGCGATGCCTTTGTCAGCAAAACGCTCTGCAAGTTTTGGCAGAGCTTGCTCCACCAACGCGTTCGAAAGGGGCAACTTGGTTTGGTTGCCACCTTTCTCAGTACACACCAAGTAGTAATTCTGAACCTTGCGACCGCGACGTTATTGATTCGTTCGACAATATTCCAGAAGCTTTCGAACGTAAGGATAGTGCAACAATAAAATGTGGATTGCCGCAGCAACAGGTCTCGTCGGGCTGGAAGCCCGACGAGCTACCGAAATCATCGCAATTAACTCAACAGAATCTGCTTTGTCGCTGGCGAGCCTTGAAGGCCATTGCCATCGGTAAGCGTGACGCTAAACGTGCGCGGGTTCAGTGAAGGAGAAGCGATGGCGCTCTTCCAAGTGACCTTTC
>JANODD010000037.1:0-22118 GCA_031412515.1 Planctomycetia bacterium
GGGGAGAGCGACGGTGTTGGTTTAGGGAAAGGGCTGTTTCAAAAAAATGTAATTTTTTGTCCGATTGGTATTCGTTGAGGGAGCGTACCGGAGCGATGGGGCCAGCCCCAAACCCCGGGATTTTCTTAGGCATGGCTCGGAAAGTCATCGTTTAATCTGCGTCTTTATGGTTTAATGTGATGGCGTAGTGAAACGGATCGAGGCTCTGTGGGGACACAACCTCGTGAGGGATAACTGCGTCGATGGGAAGTCATCGCGAGCGTTTCAGCCTTGTGTTGGAACGCTCATTTTATTGGTCCAGAGTTGGTCCGTCTTGATTAAAAAGTTCAGTAGCGTAACGAGCTTTCTCATGCATGCGACGATTGCAACTTTCGATGCCTTGCCTTTGGCTTTTAGCATGGCATAAAAGGCATTTATTTTTGGGTTGCATCGTATAGCCGATAGCGTCGCCATATACAACACGCGGCGCACGTGCCCACGCCCTCCGCTGATGAACCTCTTACCAGTCTTCTGACCCGAATCTCGATTCATTGGCGCTACTCCAACTAGCTTAGCAATCTCACCGCGATTCAGTTTCCCCAACTCTGAGAGCTGCGTAACAACCGTCGAAGTCGTTACGTCACCGACACCTTTAACAGAACGCAAAATCTCGATTGTCCGCTTGTTTTCGGTATCAGATTCAAGCATCTGCTCAAGTTGTACATCGATGTCTTTTGACTCATTTTTCAGGAATTCCAGCGTCTTTTGTATGCTTCGCTTACTCTTTTCGTCCCAGCACTGCTTTAAGCGACTGGTCTCTTGACCGATCAGTCCAATCAATTGGCTTCGTCGCGTTACAAGTGCCGAATGTTGTTGCGAATGGTCTGACGCCATAGCCATTGGCGCTGGCCCAACGACTTCGCCAAACCGCGAAATCACTCTTGCGTCAATTTGATCTGTCTTCGCGTCCATACCGATCCCATGCGCGAAGTCACGCACCTGGCGAGGATTGACTATAGCCTGCGCAATGCCATGTCTCGCCGCCGCACGAACCAGCCGCGTTTCATAGCCACCAGTAGCCTCCATCACGAGCATAATGCTGCTCTCACGCTTGGCTAGCTTCTTGCAAAATTCTTCTACCGCACTCTCCTCATTTTCAATCCTACTCTCCTTTATTCTGGTTCCTGGATCGAATACATCGAACGTATCTTTGGAAACATCAACACCAACAAAAACAACTCGCGAAGTCTTTTTCAAAATTATCCCATCCTAGTGAATTCGAGCTTACATTTAGCAGCTCAGGCGACGGTTCGGGTTTAAAATGAACGCCTTGCGATCATGCTCTCCCACGGCTTCAAGAGCCAAAGGGGTGTCGATCTACAAGACGTTAGGTATCTTTCGTTTCCTTGGCACAATCCTACTCGATCTGTACCAATCAGGTAACGTTGCTACATGCTAGGGGACCGAGGGGTGAGGGCCGGTTTGTATACTTCTCACCCCGCCAAGCAACAGCCATCTCCATCCAGTACATTACTTACTTCAGTCTTACTCATAACTGTCGGGATTCTTGCCGCCTTCGTCGATCGAATCGCATCGATCTTTCCAAAATCTCGTTCGAGAACATGCTGAAACAAAAACAGCAGAGCATAAAACGCTTGGTCTTGTGTTGACGGCGCTACGTCGCTATCCACGGCGAGATCGGTCAAATGAGCGGAAACGTCCGCCGCACCGATCCCCTGAAAATCTGCCAGCGTTTTCAGTCCCCGATCCGCCATGAACGCTCGGACCTTTCTGACATACGCTTTCTCTGTATTGTAAGCATGTCCCTTCAAACGGATTTTTTTTCGCAACTCCTGAATTACGTCCGGCTCACGCGGATTGATCTTGCCAACCACATCGATTTTGACTTCGCCCTTCGGCTCTTTCTCTTTTACAACCATCTCCTGCAGTTTCGCTCGCACCATCTCTAGCCGCGGCGTTGAAGATTTCCGAACGTTATTGCGATACCAAATGATCCCTTCGACAGCTTTTAGCCGTTTCCAAGTTGGCATATTTTGCTTCAACTTGTAACGCAAGAAGGCAATTAGATGCTCTTCAGTGAATTCCCAAGTCGCCGGATTGGTCACTCGATGGAACTTGGCCATCGAGGCAAACCACTGACGCGCATAAAACTCCGTCTTGTCTTCGCGACCTGTACCAGATTGACGCCCCATCGTCTTCGATCCTTCGCTGTAAAATCCCTTAAATGATTTATTAAGCCGGACCTCCTGCCCCACATCCTCGCTCTTCGCGAAAAATGTTTTAATGGCGTTTAGACAACAGTCAACACTTTTTCGCAAAAGTTGCGGAAAACACCCCAGAGGATGTTTTTAGATTACAAAAAATATTGCTCTCAAAACGCCGTTAGCTAAATATTTTCGCAACTGAAAAGTTGGCGCCAAGCTCCGCGGATAAGTACTTATCCCCTTATGGCTACCGGAAAACGAAAACCGGGATAAGTCAAGTGATCCACGATAAGTCCCGCGGATAAGTCGCTCAAACCGCGGATTATTTGCTTAACAAACCAGGGATAAGTCGGAAAATGCTGTTATCCAAACCCCCAACTGGGATAAGTACAAGTTCGTGCTGCTACCAATGCTCGCCGTTGCTTGTTGGCGTTTTAACGCTGAAGGCGTTGAACAATATAGCCCAGGGTCGCGCAGCGCACCCTGGGTCGTTCGTGAGCGTGAATCAGTGACGAGCGGTTCGGCGACCATTTGGTTTCACTCAACCGAGTCGCAACTTCACAGATGTTGCGACATCGAATGAGATCAGTTTGATGGTGTGTCAATTGCTCGTCGCATTCGTTGTAATCGACTGACCCAGGGCGACGCTCGTGACCGTTCCGGCACTTCGCTTGCCCTGGGCTTTGTTGTTGAACCGCGTTGCGGTAAGGAGCTGCGACTGGAGGAGCCTAGCCCGGCTGAAAGACTTTTCTCGATCGCAACCGCGCGAAGTCCCGAAACGTTAATTGACAGGTTCACTCAGCCCGACAATACAAAAATTGCTTGCGAGCGACAACCAATGCTGTTACTATCAAACCAGCGTCAAGACAACTCGCAGCCGAGGAACCACTCCCGACTGCATCACGAACAAAGCGATGCAACCGAGTTCTCGGTCAGGTCGCGCTTACTAAAAACTCAACCACTCGAACCGGCTAATCGCGGTCGTTCCTCCATCAACAACCGACGGCAGTAATCGCAACATCTTTGACAATCAGACTTGCAAGAACTGCAGGCGTGACGCTTTTGATCGTTGATTTTCGTGGTAGAGAAAATGACCTTGCATTTGTGAGACGCTCGCTTCGGCTTGACAAAACCATTGTTCCTTTTTCAGCTTCGTCACTACTCATGCTCCTTGAAGCAAGACCAGCGACAGTGTTCGCCGAAAAGCGATACAGAAAACTGCGCCGGTCTTGAGTAATCAAGGATGATTGCCAAATGACGAAGATGATTTAAGAGACTATAATTCACCGATAGTCGATCAATTCAAACTGCCGCGCAGCGGCTTACTTGAACAATAAAATGCACCCGAGTGCCGATCGGGCTTTTCCTGAAATCAAAGTCTCTTGGCGGCAACCGGGTGATTTTAGCCGTTCGGCGGCGGAGGGCGTTGGCAATGATACCTGAGACTGGGCGCGACGCCGCGAGTCTTCGTGATGAGCCGGGTATCAAGGCCACGGACGCTCAAAAACAGGAGCGCGAGGAACTGTTGCGGGAGTTCGAGGCGTGGATGGAAGCGCCAATGCTGGTGCTGGCGTTCGTGTGGCTAGCGCTTGTGGTCGTGGAGCTGGTCTGGGGCGAGAATTTGCTGTTCGAGATCATCGGCGCGATGATCTGGGTCATCTTCCTCCTTGATTTCGCGGTGGAATTGTTCCTCGCCCCAGACAAGGCCGCCTACCTCAAGCGGAACTGGCTGACCGTGATTTCGCTGTTGGTGCCGGCGCTGCGTGTGTTCCGGATCTTCCGCGTCTTTCGGCTGCTGCGGGTGGCCCGCGTGGGCCGAGGGCTTCGGCTGCTCCGCGTCGTTAGCTCGCTGAACCGCGGCATGAAGGCGCTGGGCGCGAGCCTGAGCCGCAGGGGCTTCGGATATGTCCTAGCCCTCACCGTGTTGGTTACGTTCGCCGGCGCGGCCGGGATGTACGCCTTTGAGCACGACTCGCCGGGCGGCCCGAGCAACTACGGCGAGGCGCTGTGGTGGACTGCCATGGTCATGACGACGATGGGTTCGCAGTACTGGCCACAGTCGGTCGAGGGGCGAGTGCTGTGCTTCCTTCTCGCGCTATACGCCTTCGCCGTCTTCGGCTACGTGACGGCGGCACTCGGCACCTACTTCGTCGGCCGCGACGCGGAGAACGCCGAAGCGGAGCTGGCGGGCGCGAATCAACTGACCGCCCTCCGGGACGAGGTACGCGCCCTGCGCGATGAGATCCGTGCCCTGTCGCAGCAACCGCCGAGGTAGTGAAACGTATTCCTGGAGCATTAAGGCACGCTGAACCAAACGCTGCAGCAGACCGGGGCCGCATGTAGGCTTTTCGTGACGTGTAGCCCACTGAGCGGCCCCGGCTGCTGAGCTTGATCGTTCCTGGGCTACTTGATCGTTCCTGGGCTAACAGTGACGGTGTTTATTGCCTGCTCATTTGGCGTAACGAGGAAAATCGTACTGTGAGCCGGTCGCCTTCGAATCACTATTGCGCTCGCAGATGTCGCAATGTGAAGGGGTGAGTTCAGTCATTGTTTCTGCAATTGAGATCACTCCCAAGTGTAAAAACCGTTTCCAATGCAAAAGCTGCGCAATGCGCGACGACTTACTAACATTAAATCCGACTCAACGTTTGAAATGCAAAACAAACCGATCAGACAATCGAATCGCAAAACTGATTGCAGGCTCAACTAAGTATCGGCTATACTCCACACTTGTCTAGCGACTTCCGAACAAGCCACGAACTAGGCAATACTATTTAGTTTACATATAAACCGATTGCTCGCTCCGCGTCTCCCGGCCTGAAAGGCCCAGAACAACATAGCCCAGGGCAGAGCGCAGCGCCGCCCTGGGAGCTGTGCATGATGGAACCAGCCGCCCTGAAGGGGCACCACACTCGTTGATCGCCCAATTGATTTTGGCATTGGAACGCGTTGCGTTTCGCGATCAACCATCACTTCGTAAAGCCGATGTATGCCACCGAGGATGTTGCGGTTCGAATGGGGACAATTGAAATGGCGGCATAAGGCCCTCACCGCCACGCCTTTCGCTTCGATGACCCCGGGTTACGCTTGGCTCGCTTGTGGCTCACCGCGCTAACCCGGGGCTAAATTGTTTCGCCACGTTGTGGCCAGACTATTGGATTTGATGCTTTTCGGGTAACGCCGAGAAAACGTCTTCGATGATTTTCATGGCAATTGAACCCCTAAATCAATTTGCGGTACGTCGATGCGACTGGCTATACTGCAGTCGGCAATGCCTGAATCGCAAACCTGGAACAAAAAAATGGACCGAAGTTGCGCGTAAGGCCATTTTTCCATGGTGGCTCAATCCCTCGCAACATCGGTCATTTTAACCGTTATCTGGCGATACCATGTCCGAATCAAAAGACATCCAACGAATGCTGACTGCCGCCCATGCTTTGATTGCATGGTTCTCCCAAAACGGACATAAACAGTCGTCTGGGCTATCGAGCGGAGTGGTAATTGCCTAAGCGGTCGGTTACGCTAGCAGATCAACCAGTCGTTGCACCGGATTTCGCAGTACGGCCGAAAGTACAGTCTCGCCGACTTAGGCGAAAGCGGTGAACTCAAACGTTCGTCAAGCTAGTCCCTTCGAAAATTTGGATGGCTATCAACCATAAAAAACTATGAGAATCAAAAGTTGAGCTTGCACTATTGGCCAATGATTCACAGTCTCATTGTCTTGGCAGTGCTGTACAGATCAGATTTTGATCGGTCGAGTTGGCTTCGATTTATTGGACTTGTACTAACAATCAGCGGTGTGTGCGCAAACCTGTTCGTGGTTTGGGCTAATCGAGGCCGAATGCCAGCTAAGGAGGACATGATTCCGACGGAAATTCAAGACAGATACGACACCATGCACAAAAATACAAAGTTTTCGTTTTTAGCAGACTGGATTCCGTTTCGAGAATGGATATTTAGTCCTGGCGACTTGTGCCTTTGGTTTGGTGTAGCCATAGTTCTTTTCGACCGGGTTTGGGCAGATTTCGTCTAATTAGAGCCGTGGACGAGTAAAGCATTTAAGTGTCACTCCGATCCGCTTGCATGCCTTATAACTTTCGAGATTGATGTTGGAGACCGTCTTCCCAGCTCGAATCTCGACGAACACATTAAGGATTAGATGTTGCGTTGCTAAGCTATCGAGGTGGAGCGGGAGTGAGTCTGGCTAAGGGAGAGACTTTGGCGTGATGGTTGTCAGCCAACATTTATGCCTCCGTTCATGAAGCCCCGCGGCAGTTTGAATTGACCAATTGTGGGGAAGTCGTCGTCGATGGCACAGGACAATGCTTCCGGGAAGTCGCTCTTTCGAACGTCCAATGCATGCGTAATCGGTACTCTTTATCAAAGTGGATTGGGAGCGTCGATCGTTGTCGCATTCAACTGGTGACTTTTTAGCTTGAAACGATTTGGTTTCAAGTGGTGCGTTCGGTGTTTTTTCATAGTTGGTAAATAGCTTCTACGCAGAACGAACGCGATGTCGTTCAAAAAGGTGCGTTGTTGCCAAAGAATCATGAGCCAACTGATCAACGCGCGGGGCTCATTGGCGATTAGCTTGTGTCAGTAATCATCGGCTCTTCAACTAACCGCTGTGCGACTGTGTTGCGGGCGAAGCCCAGGCACTCTAAGTCGCCACCGCAGTCGGGACAGCGCATGGGTTGCTTGGCAGGTAGACCAGGCGCGTTGACGACCAACACGTAAACCATGTTGAGCGTCACGGTCACCAGCATGGCTAACCAGACTCGCGAGATCTTGGACCGCGTGTGCATGAACCCAAAGTGCCGCACTTTTTGAAAACCCTTGGGCAGCACATGTTGCAGGAAACGCCTGATGAACTCTTCAGCCGGAACAGTCATCGGACGATAGTGCTTTTGGCCGCTGGGCTTGACCGTGAATGTGACCGAGCCACTTCCGTCTTCATGACATTCAACGCTCTTGATGCGATGATTGCCGACGGCGACGCGAAACACATACGGCGCTAAGTACTGCAGTGAATCACGTCCATCGACATACCGTCCCGATACTTCTCCAAGTAAGCCGGTCCGAATTGCCGCAAGATGTCATTCACTGTCCAATCCTGCTCTTCGTCACTACCAGCGGTCTGCGCGCAGGACCTCGTGTTGTGATTACATATGTTGTGAGTTTCACAGTACAGTCCCGCTACGGATTGCGTTTCATGAGCGCATTGATCTTAGCAATCGCCGCTTCTTCTCCGACCGTGGTCACAGGCAGATAGACCATGGTGGAAGTCAAGTGTTAATGCCCCACCAGTACGACTGTTGAGTTCTCGGACGTTTACCATTAAGCTTGAGATCCTCGGCAAAACGTGCGATGACTAGACAAGACGGATTGGAATCAATTGAAATAATCATGCTCCTTGAACCACGACCAGCGACAGCGTTCGTCGAAAAGCGATACAGAAAACTGTGCCGGTCTTGAGTATTCAAGGATGATTACCAAATGACGAAGATGATTTAAGAGACTATAATTCACCGATAGTCGATCAATCCAAACTGCCGCGCAGCGGCTTACTTGAACCATGCGGTGAACCTCAGTCGCCGAACCTGTCCAACTTACTAAAAAATCAATCGTGGCGACGAGGTTATTGCCGTCGTTATGCTACAGAATCAAGGATACACATGCGAATCGTCGCACTTCTCGCAACGTTCTTGCTAACCATACCGCCATGCCTTGGTGGCGAATGGCTTTCGCTGTTCAACCAAAACGACTTAAGCGGATGGCGAGTCAATAACGATCCTGAATCGTTCTCTGTTGTTGATGGCGTGCTTCGCATCCAAGCCAGCGGGACGACCAGTGCCCACTTGTTCTACGTAGGCGAACGGCGCGACGGATTCGAGCCGTTTACGAATTTCGAACTAGAGGCGACTGTACGAGCCGAACCCAACTCGAACGGTGGCATATTCGTTCATACCGACATGAGCATCCGTGATTCCGCTAAGCATCTTGCGAAGGGATATGAGATACAACTTAATAGCTCGGAGAAAGAAAAACGCAAGACTGGAAGTCTATACGCGGTTGTCGATCGCGCTGAATCTCCGGTAGATGAAACTCAATGGTTTAACGTGCGAGTCGTCGTCAACGGCAAGAGGATCGTGATCGAAGTGAACGGTAAAGAAACCGTCGATTACACTGAACCGGAGGATGTACGACGGCCGCCTGAGCGTTCTGGGCGTTTGTTCGCCGAAAACGGTGGCGCGATCGCACTGCAAGCCCACGACAAAAGTAGTGTATGGTATTTCAAGAACATTCGCGTCAGGCGACTGCCGTAGATCGCATAACATTTCAAGGATTAGGTTCTGAGGTGAAGGAGACGAAAGCGCGTCGGCCGCGGATTGAGTAACAAGAGGCGTGGAGGCAATTAGGCCGAACATCCTCTGGACACAGTGCCAGGATCGGGATGCTAAGTCGACTTGATTGCAGAACGTGTTGACTCGTCAATTCGGGATAGCCGTCGTGGGGAGCCGGATGCGTTAACTGCGCACGTCCGGTTCTGGGAAGGGGCGACGCTCAATTGAGCAAGGATGATATAACGTGGCACCGCCGGGAAACCAAGCGGCAAACAGAGACCACAAACCTTATGCCTAAACTCAAGAGAATCCAAACTACTCGCCCAAAGTTCGCGATCAGGTGCTCGAATCATGGTAAGGTCAACTGCGCGAACTTGGTGACGACTGCCGTTATCTGACAGAGCATTGCATTGCCTCTTTCGCAGATAAATCAAATCCAAATCCCTCGAACCTTATTGCCACATCTTTGGAGAAACTTACATGAAGTCCAGCTATCACTTGTAGCTCACTATATTCTCGTACGTCTGCTTGCTCGCATGTTGGCAATCCCACGTTTACGCTGATTTCGTTTTTGGTGTTGGCTCGGTGACTTTTGTCTTTCGTCGGTCAACCGTTACCGCAGATTGATGCGCCTGCAACTCCCATGCTCGACGAGACTGACCTTCATTGCAATAACGCTTGCAAAAAGCAAACGTGAAACACTTCGGTAGTGACCACCTTGGATCTTAAAACCGAATCGAACATGCACTCGAATCTCAATGATCAACTTGCTGGCAAAACGAAGTGTGGACGAACTCCAAAAATCGACTAGCACCGCGAAAGCTGATGCCTTGTTTGAACTCAGCTATCTGTTGATCGCGGAGGCCGGCTGGTCTGAGAGCGATTGGCAACCAACTGCGTCGCCAACCGATGTGATCCTCTTCTTTGCATAATGGCTGAATCAACATGCATCTCTTGGAGGACTGTAAGGATTCACTGTGTCTGCTACAAATAAGAAGGGTGCAACTGCCAAGGCTGGTTGAACAAGTTGTCGCATCCAGGAGGAGTGACCCACTAAAGACGAACAGCAACATAACTTGGAGGAGTTTCTTTTGGAAGAAGCAACCATTAGGCTTCGAGTTCGCTATGACGAGTGCGATCCGATGGGGTTTGTGCATCATTCGAACTATCTCCGCTTTTTCGAAATCGCTCGCACGGAGCTTTTTCGCTCCAGCGGCGGAAACTACCGCGATTTTGAATCGAGCGGCTTGTTCGTGGTCGTTGTTCGAGTCGATTGCCGATATCAAACGCCCGCGAAGTACGATGATGAGATCGATATCCACGTCAAAATCGAACGCATGACGGAAGCTAAAATCGAGCAAAGCTATCGCGTCGAGCGAGCAGGAACAACCGTCGTCACTGCGCAAATCACATTGGGCGTCATCGATCGTCAAGGCAAATTGCAGCGTATACCCGACTCGTTGAGATTCCCTGGATCGGCGTAAGAATAGCGCGCCAACGTAGGGCTTGTGCCACTCACGTGCAGCTCAGGTTGCCGGCGGGTTGCGACTCGGTGTAGAACAAGGTGCTAATGACATAAGTGCTCGTCGCCGTTCGATGGTGGCTCGTGAGTAGTAAAAAACCGAACGATCCGCAGGGCAAGCCGGCAAGCCAGCGGGATTTTGTGTCGCGCATACGTCGAATACCGACGTCTTGCACGGCGGATTGTTCTGCTGATGCAATTCCCGTTACAATCGATCATTGACCAATAGCATTTTGTCCACCTAGCAAGCTAGGGTGGTGCCGATGAGCGAGAAGTGGAAATTTCTTGTGGAAAACTGAAGGCCATTCGGAGGGGTATTTGCTTACGGCCGGGTATTAACGACTGTGACGATTGTGAGTTTGCCGGTAGCATGATTGTCCAACCGACTGAATGCAATCTGCGGGCACTTTTTACGCTGCCTGATTAACATGGATGACGTGCGTTCGAAATTCGGACCGCGTCACGATGCCATCTTACTAAATACTCCATGTCTGATCGTATTCAGCCGCAAATCGAAACTTGCGAAGGTAGTTGCCTTCGCTCGGTCGACTCACGACTACTGTTAGTCGCTTTTGCATGTCATCCCGACAATTCAATGGAAGAGCGAAACGGATGGAACCGAGCGCTGCAAGCCGCTGAAGATTTTGAAGTGACGGTTGTTTGCTCACCTGATACTAACGTTCAAGAGCTCACCGAGAGGATTCCAAGCCATTTGGCTCGGCGAATAAAGTTCTTATCGTTGAGCGCTGGAGCCTTGGGCGATTACTGCTTACGAAAAGAACTGCTGTTCTATCAAGGCTATCGAACTTGGCAGGCCCGAGTTTTGAAGTTTGCAAAAAAACAGCATGCGCAGGCGCCATTTTCGGCAACACACATGGTTACGGTTTGCGGATACCGCGAGCCAGGCTACCTGTGGTTGCTCGATTGCCCTTTTGTATGGGGACCGGTAGGCGGAACCAGTAACTTTCCTTTGAACTTCTTAAGCATGTTGGATGTGTTTGGCGGAATGTTTGAGCTCGTCAGAAACACAGTCAATCTATGTCAGCTCAACTTCGGCGCTCGAGTTCGGCGAGCAGCACTCGGTGCTTCCGCGATTTTTGCTGCCAACCGGAGCACGCAACAAGATCTTGGGCGAAGTACCGGTGTGCAGCTCAAGCTGGATTTAGAAGCAGGCATCGACTCCGAAATCGGAACACCGAAAGAATTAACGACCAGCGATAGACCGCTTCGCATTTTGTGGGTCGGTCGGTTGCGGCCTTGGAAAGGCTTTCCAATACTATTGCGCGCACTAGCGGCACTGCCAAAATCGCAAAAATTTGAAGTCCATGTGGTTGGTGACGGCGCCTGCAAACTCAAATGGCATCGACTTGCAAAGTGTTTAGGAGTTGCTGAACACATCACTTGGTTTACTAAGCCGCCATATCGCCAGTCGCTACACCATTATGAATGGGCCGACTTGTTCGCATTTACGAGTCTTCGCGATACATCGGGCACTGGCCTGCTTGAATCTTTCGCAGCGGGAGTTCCAATTATTGGATTGGATCACCAAGGCGCGGCTGATATGATTACCGAAAATTCTGGCATCCGCATTCCGGTCCTAAATCCGAAGCAAACCATTGCTGCGTTTGCAAAGGCTTTGACCGAATTAGCCAACGATCGCCAGCGACTATGCCAACTCAGCGAAGGTGCAATTCAGCGTGCCTACTATTACTCTTGGTCGATGAGAGAGCCACTGATTCGTAACTCCTACGCGGCAGTAACTGAATCAGTTGCGGTTCCCAAAGCACAGCCAGAGTCCACGTTGGTTCATTAAAACAGTTAACCTCGTTAGACTAATAAAACTTTAACAAAACTCCAACAAAACGATTACGCGTGCAACCCCAGGCAGGATGCCTAGGCTACTTCAACGTTGAGCCAAGAAACGGTTCAACAAAACGATATCACAATTTCGAAGTCAACAAAGAGATTCCAATGGCACATCAATTCACCACAGCCGAATTAAGTGAAATTGCATTTCGTCATAAGTACAAAATCGTTTTGATTCCATTGTTCGTCGGCCTTTTGACGATTGCAATGGTGGTTCTGTTCCCACGCACCTATCGATCCGAAGCTCGCCTGTTTCTGCAATTGGGCCGCGAGAGTGTTGCGATTGACCCAACAGCGACAACTGGTCCATCGACTGCATTGATTCAAAGCAACCGTGACGAAGAAGTCAAATCAGCCCTTCAAATCATCGGTAGCCGCGGGATCATTTCGCAGGTCGTCGATCGCCTTGGAGAAGACTACATACACAATGGCCCACCAGGTGAAGAAAAACCCTCGCATCCCGTTGTAGCGACGATCAAGGAAGGTGTTGGACGAGCGATCGGGGTTTTAAAAATGATCGACCCGATTTCTGATCGCGAAGACGCAATCATTGAGATCGAAGAGAACTTTTCAGTCGGTGCCGAACGCAACTCTATGGTGCTAACCGCGACTTACGATTCCAAGTCCCCGCAGGCAGCGCAGAATATTCTTGACACCATGGTAGAGATCTATCAAGCCGAGCATCTTCGCATTCACCGAAACTCTGAATCGGGTGCTTTTTTAGCGGAACAGCGTGAGTTGCTTCGTTTACAGTACATGAAAGCTCAAGAGAATCTCAAAGAAGCAAAGAAGAAATATGGCATCGCCTCTTTGACTGGCAGACGTAACAACCTCGAAGCCCAGCTCCAGTCTATCGAACTGAGTCAAATTCAAACTCGACAAGAAGTCACCACTGCTGAGGCTAAAATTCGAGACATTGAATCGCAGTTGAGTTCGATTCCTGAGCGTGAAGTATCCTCGGAAAAGAGTATTCCAAACGAAGGTGCCGATCTGCTGCGGAAAGAACTTTACACAAATCAAATGACCTTGATGCAACTGAAATCCCGACTGATCGACAATCATCCGCTAGTGGTCGCAACAAGTCGGCAAGTGGAAGAAGGAAAGCGACTTCTTGATGAACAAGGCGGACGGCGGCAAGAGACCATTGAAGACATCAATCCGATTTACCGCGCACTGAATTTGGATCGCCGCCAGCAAGAAAGCGTATTGGCCGGACTTTCGGCACGGGCCGAAGCGCTCGATGCTCAGCATGCAAAGCTACGACTGGATCTCGAGGAATTTGGTCAACATGAGATAGAACTTGTGCAGCTTGAACAAGATGAACAAATCGCTCGTGAGAAGTACTTGCAGTATACCAACAATCTGGAACAGTCACGTGTTGACGAGGCTCTTGAGAAAGGCAACATCTCCAGTGTTTCCATCGCTCAAAGTGCAACCTTGGCAGAAAAGCCTATCAGCCCGTCAAAGTTGCTGGTTTTGCTCGGCGGTGCATTCATGGCGTTGGCTAGTGTGGTCGGTTCCATCGTGGTTAGCGAAAAGTTGAATGACAGAATCCGTAGTGAACGAGACTTGACGCGAAGTGTTGGCCTGCCTGTGCTGGCGATACTCGACGAAAACAACAGCAACCGACGCATTCTGGTACGTTAATAAGCCTTTGTCAGTATGATTTTGTGGAGCATGAGTAATGGCAAGTGAAACGGTAGAAGTAAAAAAAGACAAGACCGCCGTCAAGAAAGAAAATCCGGCCAAGCTTCGTCGCCGTTCCTCAGCAAAAATTGACGGACTGCTGTGGCGATTGAAGGCTCGACTAGAATCACGCTCCGAGGGAGCCCACGTGATTGGAATTACCAGTTGCTGTCCAGGATCAGGCGTCACAACTACGACGGCAAATTTGGCAATTCGCGCTGCCGATCATCATCTTGGTCCGGTGCTGCTCATCGATGCAAATTCGGTGAGACCGCGCCAGCATCGCCAATTCCGGCTGAATCCAAAGACCGGCTTGGCAAACATACTCGTGGGCAATACAGCTCCTTCGGAAGCGATTCTGCAAACGAAGATCACAGGGCTCGACTTGCTGCCGATGGGTGATGCATCCTTGTTGGAGAAAACACGGATCATGCCAGAGAACCACGTCGAGTTGATGCAGTGGGTCAGTCGCAACTACAGCATGGTCTTCGTTGACCTCCCGCAGATCGAGAATTTGCGGCATACTTTGTTGATCGCAAAAGCCAACGATCTAACTTTGGTTGCTGTGCGTTCCGATTCCGTGGCGCGTGAAGATGTAGTCGGGCAGATCGAGCAACTTGTTTCCGATGGTGTTGAAGTTGCCGGAACGATATTGACGCGTCGTAGGATTTACACCCCGCGAATTTTTCGACGATAGAGTTCCCATTTTGATGACCGCTTTGCCTTTTACCGCCTTCACTGCGCAGGTGCCCCAAATGATGGCAGTAGATATGGATGTGCACGGTCGCAGAGCCCATTACAAAGGCCGGATTTCCGATCGCGATGAGGCAATATTATGAATTGCGCGATCTCTCAATCTGAAACCGACGAGCTCCAGGACTCGAAAAACGAGTGCCCAGCGACGCATGAATCCGAGGCCTCCGATCGAAAATCGCTGCTGTCCCGCAGTTTGATTTCCTTGACGGATCAAGTGGTCGTTAGTGGTTGTACTTTCTTGACAATGTATTTGGTTTCTGGCAAATGCAGTCAAGCTGAAGTGGGAGCGTTTGCGTTGGCCGCAACGGTCGTCAACTTCATTCGAACGGTCCAAGAGCGGGCTATTGCGGCACCCTATATAGCATTTGCTTTCAAGCCTGGATTTGATCGAAGCTCATTCCGCGGAAGCAGCTTTGTTCATCAGGGCATATTTGCACTGGTTGTTGCAGTGCTCGCGGCTCTCGTACTTCTGACCGAATGGGAATATGGATTTTCAAGTTCAACGTTGGCATTAACGGCTAGTCTCACATTCGCCATACCGCTGCTGATTTTCCGCGATCAAATTCGCGCCATCTCGGCCGCCAATTTTGAGTTTGTGCCTCAACTGGTTTTGGATCTTGCGATCGCTGGGATACTCTTTGGCGGATTGTTCGGTCTGGCCTGGATCGAACGCTTCTCAATCGCCAGTGTTTATGTCGTCATGGGAACTTCCTGCCTGATTCCTTCATTGATCTGGCTTTGGCTGCATCGTCAAATACTGCAGATTGACCATTCGAAGATCGCGTCGGACTGGAGACACAATTGGCTTTATTCGCGATGGTTGGTGGGTGCGCGAGTGCTCGGCATTTTGGGATACCTCGTGGTTCCGTGGATGGTCACTTTTTTCATGGGCAAAGCGGCCACTGGCGTTTTCGCGGTGTGCAGTAGCCTCGTGGGTATTTCACTCATGTTCCTTACCGGCATGAATAACTTTCTTCAACCAAGAACGATTCGCGAGTTTCACCGCAGCGGTGTCGTCGGGTTGCGAGTCTCATTATTCGAATCGATCGCAATTGTTTCCGGCGTTCTCACAGTAATCACCATTGTTCTCGCGTTGCGCGGTAACGAAGTACTTGGAATGCTATTTGGAGCGAGCTATGGTACTTACGGGCATATTGCGTTTTTACTAAGCCTATCGACGCTCAGTGTGAGTTTTTCAATCATGTTTGGAAACGGACTGGCTGCGTTAGGAAATTCGCGGAGTTATTTCTGGGGCGAATTCGCCTGCTGTGTTGTCTCTGTAACTTCTGCAGTTGTGCTGATTCCGTTGTGGGGACTTTCTGGAGCTGCCCAGGCATTGATCTTGGGTGGGCTCGCGTCTTCGGTTGTTACTGGCCTAACGTTGGCCCGCGCAATTTCACTCGTTAACCACGTAAACACCGGTTCCTCAGTTAACCATCCAGCTGAAATGAATGAGAGCAAGCCGTGAGCATTACTGCGAGCTTGGATCGAACAAATCGTCATAACGTTAAAGCGCAAGCGACGGCTAAAAGCGCGGCAGAGATTCCAATGTGGGCCTATGTCCTTGGGGTTGCTGCGATGGTCGCGGGTTTTTGGTACCCCGAGCACGATTGGGAGCAGAGTATATATTTCGCCGATATCGATGAAATGGTCTACGATGGGACCCAAAATCTTACAGCTGACAGATTGATTGGAATCGATAAAAGCGCAACGGTCACTCGCATTATATTCGCGACGTGTGGCATCACTTGCTTTTGGTTTCAGCGCAGGTTCCGTTTGCGCACTTCATCGCCCTTGTTATGGATTGGACTGGCTTTTGGGGCAATGATTTATGGAAGTGTTTTTTGGTCAATTAATCCAGTTCATACGCTCTTCAAGTTAGTGGTGTTGAGCTGTATGGGAGGGGCTGCGATTGGTTATGCGACCACATTTTCTCTAAGGCAATTTCTGGAGTGGCTAGCATTAATGAGTGCGGCCTATCTTTGCATAGGGCTGATCGCTGAGCTCTCCCTGGGCACATTCAAGCTAGGGGGTGGACATCGCTTCGTGGGTACAATCCATCCCAATAGTGAAGCTATTTTCGGTGCTATGGTTTGTCTTACTGCGCGATTGTTTTACCGTCCGGATCGGAGTCGAGTGCTGGCAGTAAGTTTAATCCTGCTAGCTGTGTTCTGCATCTATCTAACGAAGTCACGAACAACTCTTGCTGCCGTTGTGGTCTCTTTTGCAATTATGCAGATTCTTGCGGCGAGAGGTAAGAATCGAATCTATCTGATATTCATCTGTGTATTCATTGGTGGATGTATGACGGTAAGTTCAGTTCTACTGAGTGTTAGAAATACGGGGAAACTCGGTAATGTTATGGCAATGGGTAGAACCGAAAATGTTACGACTTTGACAGGGCGGTTGCCGTTGTGGGAAGAACTTTTGACCTGGGTAGAGAAATCGCCGGTGCTTGGTTACGGGTACTTGGCGTTTTGGGACGCAAAGCGAGTCGAGTATCTTAGCGAGACATTAAGCTGGGAGATACCTCATGGACACAATATGTATATCGACATATCACTCGATATAGGGCTGGTCGGTGCAGTCTTGTTTATCTGTATGTTGGTGGGAGCTCTCATTTCTGGGGCTCGCCTGTATATGCAGACAAACAAAATTGAGTATGCGATTGTGGTCGGCATTTTTATTCTAGCAATGATCAATGGTTGTGGTGAGTCACTCTTCAAGCTCCCAGGTTTTCCGTTGTTTGTTATTATTACGCTCTACATTGCCTTGCTGCATGACGTGGAGGAACCGAAGGTTCCCCAAACGAACCGCTTGGGGAAGTCATCACGGCGGGAGTTGGTCAATGAATACCGCTGACATCGCATCTACATGTAAATCAGCTGTCACTGGTTCGTCCTTTGTTCGAGTACTGGTCGTTGGTCAAACGCCACCGCCTGTCTACGGCCAATCGGTCATGATCAAGATGTTGTTAGATGGCGATCTGCCCGGAGTACAGCTCTACCACGTTCGGATGGCCTTTTCGGACGACGTGAACCAAGTTGGTCGATTTCAGCTTGGCAAGCTCTACCACTTAGTTGTTGTCATTTTCAATATCATTTACTATCGTTTTCGATTTGGGATTCGGGTTTTATACTATCCGCCAGCAGGTCCTAACTTAATTCCACTTCTTCGTGACATCGTTATTTTGCTCTGCACGAGATGTTTTTTTGCAAAGACGATTTATCACTTTCATGCTTGTGGTGTAAGCGAACTTATTGCAAGATTACCTGCCCCGCTGAGGTGGCTAGCTACGTTTGCGATGTCAAAACCCTCTGCGGCAATTCAACTTTCCGAATTCACTGCGTCGGATCCAAAGTTATTGGCGGCGAAACGGATTTTTACGATCCCGAATGCTGCGCACGATGAATCGATCGACATGCGGCGCATGAGTCAACGACGTGACAAAGGTGAGCCGCTCAACGTTCTGTACGTTGGGACAGTGTGCGAAGGAAAAGGAGTTTTAGTTTTACTTGACGCGATTGTGGAAGCGCTCGGTGCTGGAAGTAAGCTCCATGTCGATATCGTGGGCAGCTTTCAACCGTCAGAATTCCGAGAACAAGTGGAACAGCAGATTGAAACGGCAGGGCTCAAAGAAATTGTTCATCTTTGGGGACAGAAAACTGGCAAAGACAAATGGGAACGCTTTGCGAACGCCGACGTTTTTTGTTTTCCATCCCACTACCAGTCAGAGGGTTTCCCCTGTGTGCTCGTCGAGGCAATGTGTTTCTCGCTACCGGTCGTTTCTACTCACTGGCGAGGAATTCCGTCAATTGTTCAACACGGCGAGACCGGCTTCCTGACCGCCACACATGATCATTCAGCGCTTTCGACCTACCTTCAAATGCTCGCCGCAGATCCGGAGTTGTGTGTGAAGCTCGGAGCGGCGGGAAGAGGACGTTTCAGCGAGTCCTTTACTGTTGAGAAGTATCTTGCGGGCCTTAGAAGTGTTTTTCTGGAGATCGGAAACGTTCGATGAGGCCGTTCGCAGATAACCAACTCATGAAGTCAATTGATCGTCATCCCTGGCTTGCCATCACCTTGCTGCTTGTCAGTCTTTTCATACTTCATCTAAGCACGATTAGCCATCAAAGTTATTTTACCGATGAAGTGGAGGAGCTCCATTACGCTCAAGGCGACTTCTGGAAATCGGTGTTTATGCCGGACTCGATGCCGCCACTCTTTACGCTTTCCCTTCGTAGCTGGCTAGCCGTTTTTGGTGAGAACGTTGAAGGGCGGTGGTTGTCTGCTTCGTTTGGAATGGTATCCACCTTTGCGATTTTCGTTTTCATTTGGAGATCCTCCACCGCTTGGGTAGGCTTGGTCACCGCCGCGCTCTTTGCCTTCAATCCGCTTCAGCTTTACTATGCCCAGCTCATTCGTGGCTATGCATTTATGACTTGCGTCAGCGTTTTTTGCATTGGCTTCTTTCTACTGGCCTTGAGAACCTCTAAGCCTCGATACTTCGTTGCCTTCACGGCTTTTTCTGTCCTGGGCATGTATGTGCACTACTACTTTGCGATGATCCCGATTGCGATTTTCGTTGCTTGGTTGAGCTCCAGACGATGGGAGCAGTTTCCACGTTTGGTGGCGTGTTACGTCGCAATTTTCGTTTTCACCTGCCCAGTGCTAGTCTTCTTAATTGGGGATTTCCAGTTTCAGCATAACCTCCGTGACCCTAGACCCATGTCGCTGTCGGCGGTGGTATATACTTATTTTTCGTACTTCAGTGGATATGCCCTTGGACCGTCGCAGCGTGAGTTACAGTACATCAGTACTGTGACAGCCATCCGTTTTGCAGTTCCTTGGTTGTTAGCTGTTGCTGCGATCGCACTACCGCTGGCTGTTCGAGGAATCGGGGCGTTGAAACGCAACGCGATGGCGGCCTTGATCTTGTCGGTTCTAACTGTTCCGCTGATTCTTATCGGAACTGCGGGCTTGCTCAGTGGAATCACTTACAATGTTCGTTTTGTAGCTTGGTTTGCCTTTCCGCTATCGGTCCTGTTTGGATTCGCATTCATTCAAGACAACGATCGTAAGTTGCCCAGGTGGGTAATCGCTTGCGGCGTGGGACTGTTTGGCATTTTTGCGATTGCCAATTTCAATCGATTGTTTAATTCTCGCTACCAGTTTGAAGACACGCGAGCGGCTGCAAAACATCTGCTTGCATATCGATCCGAAGGCGAACCTGTCTATGTCGTGTCTGATTACATGCTTCAGCCCTTAGCGCATTACTTCTCGGATTACTCCTCGGGCGGTAGCGAGGACTTGCTTGAATTGCCTCAGCCAGGCACGCGTAGCAGAATAATTAGGGATGCAGAGTCTTTCGCGGAGGCGATGAGCGTGGTGGCTTCGAAGTCTCATGAAAAACTTTCATGGCTCGTCTATTCAAGGCCGTTTCACGGCGATCCCAAGGGGTTAATACTCGACGAGTTTATAAAGCGAGGGGCTACCCTAGAACATCGCTTTGCAGGAATCGACATCTATCGAATTCCAATCAAACCTTGAGTCAAAGCATCGGATTTTCGCTTTTCTCGCTGCTTGCAAATTTGGGATCAAGCCAACCCTAGGCACAAACGATTGTGGATGAAATAATACTGTCCCATGATCTGCGGTACCCCACCTTCTGACTCGACCGAGCGACATGAAACCGATCAAGAAAATCCTCGCTGCCAATCGCAGTGAAATTGCAACCCGTGTGTTCCGCAGCGCCCATGAATTGGGCATTCGGACTGTTGCCATTTACTCTCACGAAGATCGTTTTGCCCTCCACCGTTTCAAGGCTGATGAAGCATATCAGATTGGCAAAGCGGGCGAACCAATTCGATCCTACTTGGATATCGAAGGGATTGTGCAACTTTGTAAACGCTACAACATCGATGCAGTACACCCAGGCTACGGGTTCCTTTCTGAGAATCCCGTGTTTGCCAGATCGCTTGAAGAAGCGGGCGTAACGTTCGTCGGCCCCAGCGTCGCGGCCCTCGAGCAGCTCGGTGACAAAGTTGCGGCTCGCGCGATTGCAATGAAAGCCGGAGTACCTGTTCTTCCTGGCAGTTCACATTCGGTGACCAGTCTTGAAGAGGCAAAGCAACTTGCCATAGAGATGGGTTTCCCCGTAATGCTCAAGGCGGCCAAAGGTGGTGGCGGCCGCGGTATGCGAATGGTGGACAATATCGAACAGTTGGCCGGTGCATTGGATTCCGCCCAGCGGGAATCCTTAAACGCCTTCGGTAGCGACGAGGTGTTTATCGAAAAACTCGTTCGTCAAGCTAGACATATTGAAGTGCAGTTGCTGGGCGACGATCACGGCAACTTGATGCACCTTTATGAGCGCGATTGTTCAGTTCAAAGAAGACATCAGAAAGTGGTCGAGGTTGCACCGGCACCAAACCTAGCACCTGCAATCGCAAAACAACTGCACGAAGCGGCGCTCGCGATTGGCAATGCCGTTGGCTATCGGGCGGCTGGCACCGTTGAGTTCCTGTACGACACGGAAGCGGAAAAATTTTATTTCATTGAAGTCAACCCGCGCATCCAAGTCGAACACACAGTCACTGAAGAGATCACCGGCATCGATCTTGTACGAGCTCAGATTTTGGTATCGATGGGCCACAAGCTGGGCGATCAATCGGTCGGCTTGCCCGATCAAGCAGAAGTGAAGGCAACGGGATTTGCGATTCAGTGTCGCGTCACCACCGAAGATCCAACCAATGCGTTCCGGCCCGATTACGGTCGGATCACGCACTATCGCAGCGCGGGCGGTCTCGGCATTCGCTTGGACGCGGGGAGCGCGTTCAGTGGCGCAGTGGTGAATCCGTTTTATGATTCGATGCTGGTGAAAGTCTCCGCTCGTGGACGAACACTGCGTGAATCGGCGGCGCGCATGGAACGTTGCTTGCAAGAGTTCCGTATCCGGGGCGTGAAGACCAATATTCCGTTCTTGATTCAGATGATCGGCAACGAGATTTTTCTCGAAGGTAAAGCGACTACGCGATTAATCGACACTTCGCCGAATCTATTCGAGTTCAAACCACGTAAAGATCGTGCAACGCGGATTTTAAAGTTTCTTGCAAACACGATTGTCAACGGTAATCCGCTTGTAAAAGGTCAGGCCATTGCGACGCGTCGCGAAGCAGCTCAAGTCCCTCCGACGGATGCCACGGCGCCGATGCCAACCGGTACACGCGATCTGCTCAAGAAGCTGGGCGCGAAAAAGTTCTCCGACTGGGTGCTCGAACAAAAATCGCTGCTGTTGACCGACACCACGATGCGCGACGCTCATCAATCATTGCTTGCAACGCGTCTGCGAACGCACGACATGCTGGAAGTTGCCGATGCATATGCACGGCGTGCTTCAGAGTTCTTCTCGCTTGAGATGTGGGGCGGAGCGACTTTTGATACCTCGATGCGATTCCTCAGGGAAAGTCCATGGACGCGGCTGACCGAGATGCGCGAGCGTGTTCCAAACATTCTATTCCAGATGTTACTGCGAGCAAGTAATGCGGTTGGCTATACAAATTATCCCGATAACGTCGTCCAGTTGTTTGTACGTGAAGCCGCTGATGCGGGCATCGACGTCTTTCGCGTGTTCGACGCGCTTAACTGGGTCGAAAACATGCAAGTCGCCATGGAAGCTGTTATCGATAGTGGCGCAATTTGCGAAGCCGCAATTTGTTATACGGGCGACATACTGAACCC
>JANODD010000038.1:0-7251 GCA_031412515.1 Planctomycetia bacterium
CCGGAACGCGTTAGCGTCCGGTTTTTATCCATTAACCGGACGCTAACGCGTTCCGGCTGATAGACTTTAACCTCGGCAAGCGAATACTATCCTTACATTGAGTACAGCAATTCGAAAGTGAGTGACATTGGGCGTCCTCGCCCGCTGTGTGGCTATGGGTCAAACGACTAGCGGCGCATGTAGAGGTTGGGTTTAGTGGGAGCGACAGGCTTGGGGCGAGCTTGAAACTGTGGGGGGTTGGAGGTAAAGGCGTCAGGAATAACTGACGAGTCACTGAGTGTCATCGGAGGCACTCGCTGCGAGGTTAGTTCACTTGCAAGTTGCTGGGCTGCATCCGGTGCGATGAGGTCACTGGTTTTATCGAAGCCTTGAGTTGGTGCTGGCTTTCGAACCATATTCGAGGTGAACTTGCTGCCACCAGGGCCGACACTGGCCATCGGCGGCAATTGACTGGCGGTGGCGGACTCGCCACCGATGCGTAACGCGATGCGAGCGAATTCGTCGCGGATTTGTGGTTGTACCTTGGTCAACTTCGAAGCAAGGATTTGGGCGCCGGTCGGGTTGTGTTCACAAACTTGCGAGATCTGTGCGAGGAACTTGGCGGATTCGACAAAGTTGTAGTCGGCTGTCTTACCCACCAACGGTGATAAAGTTCGCGTTAGCAAGTCTGCCCCTAGGTTATCAAGCTTGAGAAACACATCCATCGAACCATTGATCGTTGGGTGATTATCAGGCGACATGGCAGTACTGCTGTAGAGCACGCAGACGCAGCGGCCGTTGATTTGCCGCGGGGCCATACTTCCCTTGTAGGCACCTGATCCATAGTAGATATGAATTTTATCGTTGCCAAATACGAGATCGCATTTACACGTCGTTCCAACACCATCATCGGCAGTGAACGTGTAAGGTCCCGTTCGATTGACTTCCACTTTCGTGATTCCCATCACGTCCCAGATGTTGACGAGCACCTCTGGATAGCGAACGAGATGTTGAAACATCTGCGGATCGCAATCGATGTTCTGAGTTGGCATTCGGCGAAAGAAACTAGGTTTATCGATTACGTCGTTAACCAATGCCTGCGTGTCGCGATTGAGCTGTTGCAACGGAATCCGGCGCGTCGCATCGGCCTGCGTCTCGCGGCTGGATGCGTTGTCGGTAACAAATGGCTCTATTGCCAAAGCGCATCGGACGCTCGCAAGTTGAACGCATAGCACAGCTGCAAACACTAGCGCTGCCTGCAGTCGCAACGAGTGCAATAGCAATCCGAATGCTATCGATAGACAGCATAGACCATGATCTCTTTCAAGCAGCCCTGCGCGCATTAGCTGACTCGCGTATTATTCGAAAAGTCCCCCGCCCCCAGAGTTTCTTGCCTAAGCAAATAACTCTATGGATTCCTTCGGTCAGTTCGCGCGAGAAACGTCAATACAATTGCTAAGGGCCGCATAAGTTCGCAAATGGTCTTGAGGTGTCGCTCGTAATCTGCGAAATCTTTACAGTTGGTTGGAAATATCGACTTCGGATTTCCGTCGAATTTAAGCGAGCGACGCTCAATACCAGCAATAGAGTTCCCAGAGCGAATTCCCAGAGTACCGTCCACTGTTTAGGCCACGAGAACTTGGAGTTTTCGTCAATGCCAGCAATCAATCACAAAGTCGAGCACTTGAATCTGACATTCAAGGTTCAAAATCCACAAACTGCCCGCAGTGTTCTGCCTGGCGGTTGGTGGTTGTGGTGCTTGCTTGGAATTGGCGTCGGGCTGGGCGGTTGGTTACTCAGCCGCGAGTACCTTGCCAAGCGACTTGGCCAACAACTGAGTGAAGCAAAGTCACGACCCGAAGCGATGCTAGCCCTCGAAGGCTTGCTATTGCTAGACTCCACTGCTAGCCATGCCATTGTGGCCGGGTTACAGAATGAAGATTTCAAGGTCGCGAGAACAGCCTTCCGAGCAATCGAATCTCAAATCGAACGTTGGCAAAAATTCACGCCTTCCGAAGCCAAATCGCGGATGGAATCACTCGCATTGTCGTTACAGCAATTGCCCGACACGACACCCTCCGAAAACTTAATTCTTGCCAGTAGTCTTGCTTCGCGAATGTTCACCGTGTGCTTGGAGAAAGACGATCCAGATCTGAAATCGACGATGCAAGCTTGCGAGCTAGTTATTGCACGCGTTGGCAAAGGTCGAATCGATACGGGACCTGAGGAAAGAGTGGCTATTATGCCGGCCGCCAATTACTCACCGAGCGAGAGTTCTTCAGAAAGCGATTCCAGAACGGAAGCAGCGGGATACGAACCTGCAGGTCAATACACTTTGGGTCTACCAGACCCGCTGTCGATGCCCCCTCCACCCCTTGATATTAATCCTCAATCGCCTGATTCTCAATTGCCCGACGCGCAGTCGCCGGATCGCGTACCGGTCTTGCTTGACAGTTCAGACAACGCATCGTTACCTTTAAACTCAAGTGAAGTACTTTCATCCACCGGCGCCCGAGCCTCACTGCGACTGATTGCTGCCCCCCTTCGCAGCCCGCAGCCGAACGATCCTCCTGTGTATGTTGATCAAACAACCTCGGTGGACAGTGTACCGTTGCAAACTAGTGATGAACCGAGCGCAAGAACACTAGCAGGCGTCGAACATTTGCCAATCCAGGAATTGGTCCGACTCCTCGCAAGTGTTCAACCCAAGCTTGCTCAAGCGGCTGCGTTAGCTCTGCGTCGTCACGGAATGTCAGACAGTAAGCTTGCGCTCGCGATGGAACTGGCAACTGGAAGCGAATCTCGCCGTCTGGAAATAATTGCTCAGTTCCCAGAGCGGACTGACATTGACCCGCGAGTATGGTTGCTGTGGATGGCACAAGACGGTCAAACCGAAGTTCGCGGACGCGCCATTGCTCAACTGAGTTCAATGCTTGATCAAGATGTCATGCGCGAATTGCGGTTGCTTCTGAATCGTGAGCGAGACCCTGAAAATGCTCAGTTGATCCGAAGAATTCTTGTTTCGCCGTAGGTAGCGACGGTGGACGTAGTCGCTGTCATACAGCGTCCGCCAAATGCGATAGACCTGTGAGCCGACGGCGCTAGCCGCGGGTGAACGGAGCTGTTATCGTCCATTCTTAAACGTCTATTCCAATGGACCGTGCTTTCGCAGTGAACGGTTCGTCATTGGGCAGTCATGCGATCGTGTACGACTACTACTCCGTTCACCCGCGGCTAACGCCGACGGCTCACTCACCCGTGCGAGGAGATGCGACTACGGTTTGGTTGTGTCTTTTGAAAAGGCGACATTTGCGACACTTAACCAACCGATGATCAAGCACAATCCGCCGGCGGGAACAATGGCCCAGTGACCCATCTTTCCAAAGTAAACCATGCTGTACAAGCCGCCGCTGAAAAGCGCGATGCCGAGTAGCATGAAAAACGCTGCAATACCCTTACTCGCTTCCGCTCGGCGACTGGTCGAATTTCCAATGGCCAAGAGGGCCACCACATGAACCAGGTGATATCTTACCGCGACGTCACACTGAGACAAACGCTTCAGCACATCCGCCTCAGCAAGGCCCTGATTGGTCAGCATCTCTTCAAGTCCATGCGCAGCGTGTGCACCAATACCTACACCGATCGCACCCAGTAACCCAGCGATAAAAACAATCCAGCGAATCAAAATATTTGAACTTTCTACTCAGTCGTTAATGAGTCTGATGCATCTTTGGCACTCGTCGTCGAGCCTGCATCTTGGGAAACCAACTTGAGAGCGCTTTCGATCAAGCGATCCATTGGAAACGGCTTGCGAATGTAGTCATCGACTCCCAGCAGTTCCGCATACTGCTTGTGACGATTCCCCTCATTGCCCGTGACCATAATCACGCGAACTTTATCGTGACCATTTCGCCGCAGTTGCTCAAGCACCAAAAATCCGCTGCGTTTGGGCATCATCATGTCCAAAATCAGCAAATCGGGAGTCGTGTTTTCAGCTAAAGCCAACCCTTGATTGCCATCGCGAGCGATAGTGACCTGGAAACCATTGGCTTCCAGCGCATAGCGCATCGACTCAATAATCTCTGCATCGTCATCGACTAGCAGAACATGGGGCTTTTTCGGAGAACTATCGGCGGGAGGTAGGTCTGACATCGGTGAAGATTTCAAATTGGCGAGTTGGGCCCGCGAAAGTCCCGAATTCTGACGAATCCAGCTACAAGTGACTTTTAGGTCGCAAGGCCAGCTACCAGTATAACTGCAATGTTCCAATTCGGGGTCGCATGGGAAAAGCGCAGCTGGTTTCGTGAGAAACTGGATGCATAAGAAAGGTCACTACCGCGAGCCGGTTTCTCACGAAACCAGCTACCAGACAGAAATCTCTTGCGACTACCTTAGCTAGCAACACAAGAATTGAGTCTGTTCGGCCATTTGGGTAAGAAACAGCGTTGGCGCAGCTTGGTAGATTGCGTTAGACTTCTAAAGCCTGCGAAGCCGTCACTTCGTTTCGGCGCCTGCGTCGTCGGCATGCAGGCGGTCGGCATCGCAGGGGATCTGCCATCAGGGAGGTAGCAGTTATGGCGAAGGAATCATTTCGCTTTATTCACGCCAGCGATTTTCATCTCGAACGTCCGCTCCAAGACATCTTGGACTTACCCGATCACCTCAAGCGAGTGCTGGTCGATGCTCCGTGGCGCGCCGCTGAAGCCGTTTTTGAACATGCAGTCGTCGAAAACGTCGATTTCGTAGTCCTTGCCGGAGATCTGCTGAACCCCGTGGCTACAGGAGCTCAAGGGGTCGCATTCTTACTGGAACAGTTTGAAAATCTCAAGGCACGCAACATTCAAGTCTACTGGGTCGGCGGAAACGCAGATGACACCGATCGATGGCCGGCCGCCGTTTCTTTGCCTAGTAACGTACATCTTTTCTCTGAAAAGCAAGTTGAGCACCTGGTTTTCCGCCGACATCAAACACCACTCGTAACACTCATGGGCCGCAGTTGTGATGGCTCCGAGACCGTTCGCAGTGCCGAATACTCAGTCGAACCCGACGATAACTTTGTCATCGCAATCGCTTACGGAAATGCAGACGTCGAAACGCTCGGCTCTGAGCGCGTGGATTATTGGGCGCTCGGCGGCAAGCATCAATCCGAAGTTCTCAGCAACGAACCCTCAGTAATTCGATATAGCGGATCGCCTCAAGCTCGCTCTTTGACTGAGACCGGCGCACATGGTTTTACCTTCGTTGATGTTGACGCTCAACGCAAACTGCAGATCCATCAAATCGAGAGCGACCAAGTTCGCTATTCAGTTCAAGAGATCGACGCCGAAGATGTTGCCCTTGGCCGCGATCTGCGACAACTGTTGGCAAAGCGAGTCGCTCGTGTACAAAGCGAAGCGGCTGGCAGGCACATGCTGGTGAAGTGGCGTGTGCATATGGATCTTGAGAACGCCAGCGTCGTTGGGCCGAGCGCTTTAGATGAATTGCTCTCATGGTTGCGGCGCGAGTTTGGACACGGTTCGCCCGCGTGCTGGTCAACAGACATTGAGATTCTGCCGCCAAAACAGTTGCCTGCGAAATGGCATGACGAAGATACGATTCTTGGTGACTTCCTGCGAATCGCTGCAGCGCATCGCAAAGAGCAAGCCAAACAACTTAATTTTAAACCGATTGTCGACGCTGAAACTCCCGCTTCAAGCGCCTGGCAAGCTGCCTTGATGAGCGCCGAAGCGGGTTCGCAATTAGCGACTCTCGAACGCTGCACTCTGCTGGGCGTAGATCTACTGCGTGGTCACCAAATTGATTTAGTGGCGCCCACTCGACGTTTCGGAGGATCCGAAAAGTGAAAATTAAAGACGTTCAAATCGATGGATTTGGAGTTTGGTCAGGCCTAACAGTCGATTCGATGCCGGACACCATGACGGTGTTCTATGGTCCGAACGAAGCCGGCAAGACGACCCTGATGCAGTTCCTGCGAACGATGTTCTATGGCTTCACTGCCGACCGTCGCGCGCGTTACATCCCGCCTGTTTATGGTGGCAAACCTGGCGGCGCGATTCGCGTAACAGGACCTGGCGGCGGCTATGAGGTCACGCGTCGATCAACGCTCGATCAAAACGGAACCGCAGGTCATCTGACCGTCACCGGCAGCGACGGATTGGCCCAAGGTCAGCACCGATTGGCCATGCTACTCGGCCAAGTCGATGAGAGCATTTTCACCAATGTGTTCGCCATCGGTCTGCGCGAATTGCAGGAGCTGAGCACGCTGGATGACACTGCGGCGGCTGATGAGCTGTACAAACTTTCGAGTGGTCTTGATCGTGTGTCATTGGTTGACGTGACAAGACAGTTGAAGAACGCTCGTCAGCAGATTGTTGGCCCGACTCCCGAACAAGGCCAAATGCAGCAGTTGATGATGAAGCGCGAGAAGCTGCGCGATGAAATCGAAAGCTTAACTGGGCACGGTCGTCGCTGGGGCGAACTCGCCGCGCTTCGCAACACTCAAAACGCTGAGCTCGAAGACCTCAAGCAACGCATCGGACAATGGGAACTTGAAGCCCGCACTTATGAAGTCGCCTTGCAAGTTCGTCCTAACTGGCAACAGCGAACGAAACTCGCAAACCAAATCAAAGAGCTGAACGCGCGCACCGAACTGCCCGAGTCTGCGGCGGACAAGTTAGCCGAAATCTCGAATGAAATCAAAGAGCGCGAAAAGAAGCTTGCCGAATTCCGACAGCAGCGCAAGGACCTTCGTGAACAGGCTCGCAATCTACCCCTGCGAAGCGGCATTCTCGAACTCGCTGCGAAAATCGAGGCTGCGAATGAACAATCGCCCTGGATCACTTCCATCCAGAAGAATATCCAGCGACTGGAAGCCCAGCTTCAGCAAACCCGCGAACAACTGATCGAAGACGCCAAGCGACTGGGCATCTCCGAAGAAGATCAACAAGCTCTGCTGAGTGATCGACGCATGGCAAAGATGCCCGATCTGTCTCGTCAGGCTATTACACAGTTGGCTGGTCCGGCTCGCGACGTCCGTATGTACTTAACACGACTGAAGCAAGCCAAGCAGCAGTGTGAAGCCGACAAAAAAGAGGCCGAGCGACTAGCGAAAGATCTTAGTGGCGCATTGTCCACTCGCCAACAAGACAATCTTCATGATGCCATGCAGTCGACTGGCGAATTGATTGGCTTACTTCGCAAACGCTTGCAACTTCATGAATCGCTTGATAAGCAAATCGCCCGTCGCGACGAACTCGAGGAAGATGCGGTTGA
>JANODD010000039.1:0-7465 GCA_031412515.1 Planctomycetia bacterium
CCAAAGTCGCCAGTGACAATCGTCAACACTCGCTGGCTCAGTCCTCGTTCCTCCAAGTCATCCAGGAAAGCCGAAAGCGCCTTGTCGACTGTTGGACCAAGCATTTTCATTCCGACTTCCATGTTGGGATTATTACCATCGGCATGCATATCCCAACCTGCGCTTTGCACAGTCACAAACCCGGCCCCAGCTTCCACCAGTCGCCTGGCCATCAACATCTTCGCATCGCCGAAGTCTCTGGATGGACGTCCATCTTGTCCATCATCGAAAGGAACAGACGGCACAGTTGACGTTCGGGTTTGTCGGTGTAGTCGAGGGCGCGGCCCCCTTTCAACTTTTCGCCGGCCCCGCCAGCAGGATCTCCGGGAGCTGGTCCTGGACGCGAATTAAGTCTGGGCGAATCTCTGTATGAGTCGTCTATCAAACTGTTTTGGATTATTTCTAATCGGCGAGCCCGACTTTCTGTCTAGTAGCCCAAATTGAAGCCGACTCAATAAGATTTGCGTATCAAAGCATCGGCTTCAGGAGCGTTGGTGGCTCATTCTAAGACATGGAAGTATGCTTCCAGCTGGCATGGCGAAAAGTCGTAGATGAATACCGTAGCGGAAGCCGTCAAGGTTTTCGGAGGTTGGATTTACGAGGGCAAAGTCACATGAACGAAATGCTTGACGCATTCCGCTACAGACTTTTCGCCACACCAGCTGGAAGCTTACGCCACTTTGGAATCTCAATTGACAATAGTTATTTTTCCTTCAGCAGTGTAAGGATGTCCATCGACATTAGCCGTGGCGCGAATGGTAAGCGGCATGTTGAAGGGACTTAAAGTACCACTAGTGAATTTTAGTTCTAGGACACCGCTTTGTTGTTCCGACGGAACTGTTATTCCCGACGCTGACACACACCGCATGTGGTCAGGAGAAATCAGTTCAATCTTAACGGCTCCCGTCAGTCTCTGGCCGCGACTCACGGTAACTTTTACGCTAGCTGGCGCATTCGAGCTGGCTTGGATGCTCGTGCGATCTAAATGTATATCGAGCTGCCCAGGATCGACCAAGACAATGATCTGATCGAACTGTTCTTGTGAAGTGAAACTGACTCGGTGCATCGTTCCGTCGGGGTCTTGGATGTCACCGACGCCCGTGAGGCACGTGCGACTGGTTCTTCCAATCTCCATCCACGGAGGCAAATGTGCTGGGTAACCGAACTCGGTCACACCAGGTGGTACTACAATCGTCGGACCGGTTACTCCCTGCAAGTGCCTTACCTGTCGCTCGGCCAGTCGAACAGTTATCGGTCCCTCAAAGCCGCCTCGATCGATTGAAAATTGGCGAACAAAAGTGGATCCGCGTGCTGCATACTTCGTCTCGAACTTGCCAAAGATCTTAAAAGGAGTGGGAACCGTAACCGCTAAATTCAGATGATCGATTTCTGTATCACCGATCGCAGCCGGAGGGAGTACCGCTTTTTGCGTAAGTTCTTGCTCACCAACCTTGGCACTACCAACGATCGTCACACTTGAACGGGTAATCCGTGCCGTCTCGGTGGCTTTGAAAACCAACGTGACGTCATTTTTCTTATCAGGAATCGCGTCACCTTGGACCGTCACTCCTTCAGGCAAGCCATCGAAGCTTAACGCAATCGGCCCAGTCAGCCCTTGTAGACGCGCCGCTGACACTTTGAACTTCACTTCGCGGCCTCGTTGGAGATTGAGCACTTCACTCGGGAGAAGGAGCTCAAAATCAGGCTCAGTTGCCGTAGACTGAACTTTCAGGCGGTAGGCGAACGCCTGGCCACCTCGATGTCCGAATCGATCGTGTATCTTAACTTGATATACTCCATCGTTCGGAGCCTTAAAGACTAGTTTTGAATCGCTTTGACCGTTGGCGGAGTCATCATTACTTGCTAACTCCTTGCCGGTCGCGTCTAGCACATAAACGACTGAGTTAAGCGGCGAACCCAACTGGGCTGCATGCACTTCAAAATCCACCGACTGGTCCTTCACCATTGCCACTCGCCACGTATCGATTTCGCCCGCTCTCGCGATTCGGCCATTGAGCACGACCGGCAATTTCAAGGGTTCACTAGAGTTTGGTTCATTGGCATTCGAATCAGCGGTCAGATCATTCGGCTCCGATTCAAGAACTTCCGGCAAATCGCCAAGTTCCAATAGCACCGGGTTACTGCCCAGGCCACCAAACGCGAACTGGCCACCAAAGGCGAACTGATGAATGAATGTGCTTTCAGGTGTGCTCGGCATTTCCAAAAACACTGCATCATTCGGAACCAGCTGACCAGTGAACCGCAAGGGAACTGAGGTACCACGTCGACCACCGAGCGGAAAAACCGACTCGATCTGCGGACCATCGGTGATGGACAGCCGATAAACATAATCCTGAAGTCCACCGAAGTTCATGTCGTGAATGGAGACTTGATAGATACCGTCTTCAGGAGCGGTAAATCGCAAGTAAGAATCGCTACCAAAAAAGTCATCGTTGTCAGCAATATCCACATTTTTTGGTCCTCGCACCACCAAGTGCGAATCGAGCGGAGATCCGAATCTTGCGGCCATGACTTCGCAGGCATAACTCACACCTGCCTTGCCTTCAAACATCCAAACGTCGACGTCTTCACGAGGGAAAGTGCGACCATTGATCGTAATCGGCAACTGGACCGCTGTTGGTATGGGTGCTCCATCGACTTCCTGTTCAACAATCTCAGGTAGATCACCAATGACAAACTTCAGCGACTCAGATAAGCCCTGAGAATTCCACAGGCGAGCCTTTCGAAAGCCGAAGGGAGCATCTCCCGCGATCGTTACGTCGACGATATGATCGCTTGGGTAGGTCTCTTTGGCTTGTGAATCGGGAATTGGAATGACGGGCCCTTCAAACCAAATTGTTTTCCCTGCGGGCTTGGTTCGAGCGCCAGTCGACACGCCAACTCCGGTCATCTCGAATGGGCATCCGTCATGAAGATCGCAACCGCCAATCCGAACTTCGGTGGTCATTCCGCGCTGCCCGCCCGCTGGAAATAGATAAATCGCCGTCGGCGCATCGGCTTTGGCAAAACTGCATTGCGAAGCCCATACGCAACAGCACATCAAGACGCAGTGATAAAGTGTAAGTCGTATCATGCTTCGCAACGTTTAGTATGACATCGCAATTTGTGTCGTCCAAGTTAATTCTTAGGGTAGCGTAACTCGTCAAGAGTTTCGGCAAGTCCGCCGAGCGCCGAAAGTCTTGACGACTTTCGCTATGGGACAATCGTAAACGTAAATCACCTACAACAATTCACGAATTACACGACCGTTGCCGGGAACAATCGGAATTGGCCGACCTTCGGGCGTGTGAAACTCTGTCTTAGGATCCATACCGAGGCAATGGTAAATCGTTGCCGCCAGATCCTCCGGCCCGTATGGCGTGGTCGCGGGCTGCTCGGCTCGTTCGTTCGACGCCCCAACTACCAGCCCACCGCGAACGCCACCCCCGCCAAGTGCAATGGCCGTGCTTGGTCCCCAATGATCGCGGCCCGCGTCTTTATTAATTCGCGGTGTACGACCGAACTCGCCCGTCACAAGCACCAAAGTTGAATCGAGCATACTTCGATCATGCAGGTCGCGGAAAAGGGTAGACATCGCAGAATCGAGATGCGGCAACAAATCATTCTTCAGCACATTGAAATTGTCGTAGTGCGTGTCCCAATTGGTGTGATCGATCAGCACACAACGGACTCCGGCCCCAACCAAACGCCTAGCCATCAAACACGATTGACCAAGCGAATGCCGGCCGTACTCATCGCGGAGCTTATCAGGTTCCTGTGAGATATCGAACGCTGCTTTTGTTGCCGAAGAGGTCATGAGATCGAATGCCTTCTGTTGGTACGTGCTCATCGCGTTGGCACCACGATTGGCTTTGGCCTCAGTGCCGCGCTGAAAGCGATCGATGTGCGTAAGCAAATCGCGACGAGCATCAAGCCGCTGCACATCGATGTCCATCGGTGGTGCCAAATCGGGAACTGAGAAACCCGGAGCATTCGGATCAGCTTCGACGGTAAACGGGGCGGCAGAGGAACCTAAGTAGGATGAACCCGCGCTGTTATGCATCTTGGGGAGGCATACATAGGGAGGCACCGAACCTCGTGGTCCAAGTTTTTTGGCGATCACCGCGCCATGGGCTGGTCGCTGGTTATTCGGCTTCAAACCTCCGTTGAAACCACCGCCCGGTTTGTATCCGGTGAGTAGGTAGTGATCGGCTGGCCCGTGATCCGAATTGGATAGACCAAACGATCGCACTAAAGAGATCTTGTCCATTTGGCCAGCCACCCGCGGCAGGTGTTCGCAAAGCTGGATACCAGGGACGTTTGAGTTAATCGGCTTAAATTCACCGCGAAACTCGGCTGGCGCATTGGGTTTCATATCCCAAGTATCGATAGTTGAAAGTCCGCCTTGCAAGAACACGATAATAAGCGACACGTCTTTGTTGGGCAGAGTTCCAGTCGCGGCTTGTGAACTGCTGGCCAATATCTGAGGCAACGACAACCCCATACCGAAAACGCCAGCCGAACCTAGACGCAGCATGTCACGGCGTCTTAAGCCATCACAGTAGGATCGCTTCATCGATCACTCCTTCGTATTTTGTTAATCGCAATGCCAAAATCCTGTTCGCGCGTTTTCAACGATGCTAATGGTTGAAAAGGAACTCCATACAGTTCAGCATGCTCCAGGCGAGGTCTTCGAGTGCCTGTCTGCGGGTGGTGGATTTACTTAGGTGGGCTTTGGCGAGCAGGCGCTCTTGTTCCAAAGGAAGGCGGCTGAAGAACGTTAAGTATAGCTCATCGACGACTCGATCATCATCAAGGTGGCTCAGGTTAGCCAAATATCCGCCCTCGTGAGCCAGTTTCGCTTGAATCTCGGGTGAATTGAGGACATGCAAAACTTGACTTACAGTCGGTTCGGCAACCCGTTCACATTCACAAGCCGTGGCTCGCATCGGTCGACCAAAGATCTGAAGAAAGTAGTGCGGTACGTGGCTATCCCACAACTGCAGTGCGCGGCTCCCTTCAGGTACACCTGCAAATTTCTCACTTACCCCAGTCGTCTGGCAAACAGCGTCGAACAGGACTTCCGCTTCCAATTGCTTGAGCGGATAGCGTGAGTAATTCAATTCATCGCGCCCATTCGTCTCGTTCGGTTCGGAGGATCGCTGATAAGTCTGCGACGCGACAATCATACGTATTAACGCAAGTTGATTGAAATCGTTGGCTTTCAAGTATTCGGCAAGCGCCTCGAGCAACTCAGGGTGCGACGCTGGATTGGTCATGCGAACATCGTCAACAGGTTCAACCAACCCCCGCCCCATCAAGTACGCCCAAATTCGGTTGGCCATGTTTTTTGCAAAATAAGGATTGTCCTTGTTGATCATCCAATTTGCCAATTGACGCCGACGTTGACCGGATTGGGTTTCCATCGGAACAGCTTCGCCAAGTGCCCGAGCCGAAACTTCTTTGCTGGTGCGCGGATGGAGCGTCTTGGCCGCATTGGTATTGAGGATCGCTTCGCCTTGCGAAGTTGGTTTCAATTCAACTTCAGTGAAGAAGGCCAACATGCCGTAATAGTCATCTTGGCCCCAACGGTCATAGGGATGATGATGGCACTGAGCGCATTCGACCCTCACTCCTAGCAACGCTTGAGTTAGTGTGCTGGCCATCTGCTTGGGATCCTTGACGACCTTGTAGAAGTTCCCAGCAGGCTGTTCACTTATCGGCCCCTCCGCAGTCACCAATTCGGAGGCAAACTGATCAAGAGGTTTGTTCTCTGCAAAGCTATCGTGTATCCAACGATAGTAGTTGTAGGCTCGCTTGCGCCCAAGTTCCAAACGATTCACACGCAGTAAGTCGGACCACTTCAACGCCCAGTAGTCGGCATACTCGCTTCGCTCCAGCAACCGGTCGACTAATTGCGCTCTGCGATTCGAACTTGGATCATTGAAAAACTGACGCGATTCTTCTGCCGTCGGAAGGCTTCCAATCAAATCCAGATAAACTCTTCGCAAGAATGTTGCGTCATCGGCCTGAGGTGATGGAGCGATATTGAGCTGCCCAAGCTTGGCGTAAATATGGCGATCGATAAAATTCGATTCAACGAATTGTAATGGTTCGATCGGCTTCTCAATTCCGTCAGTTGGAATAAGAGCTCGGAAGACGTCGACTTGCCCGAGATAGCTCGCCATGACCGCCACATCTCCCGGACGCTTTCCGATCGTTACCAGTCCATTTTCATCGACACTTGCCAGCCCTTCATTGTTGGATTGGTACGTTGCAAGACTGGTCACGTCCAACTCTCTGCCGTCGCTGAAGGACGCCTGGACCTTGAGCGGCTGCTTTTGATCCATCGCCAACTGCAACGACGATGGAATGATTCGAATCGCTTCGATACGAGGATCTTCGGGTGACCCGAATCGAGTGCCCTGTGAGAGCCACTGGAGAAGGGTTTTGTATTCAGGACGTTCCGGCTCAATCCGCACGCCTCCGCCATGAGGCAAACCACCACTCGCTTTGAGCAGGAAGAGACTGTTTTCCGGCGATCCAGGAAAGACACGTCGTCCTCTTCCTTCAGAGATGATCGCCGCGTGATCAGCTTGTGGATCAAAACCAAAAACCGAGAGCTTGAAACCGTTTTGACCTTCCGCCTTCCCATGACATCCCGAGTTATTGCACCCAAACTTAGTCAGAATTGGAACAATATCGTTCTCAAAGTTCAGCGCTGGTCTCGTAGCATTCACGTCCTCCGCATGACAGAAATTTGAATGTATCAAAGTTATTGTTGTGACAATCAGCACAAAGCGAAACCAACCCATGAAGAGGCTGTCCAGCTTTCGACGTTGCTTAGCAGTGAAAGTCATACTGATTCCGCGATTTTCCGACTACACAGCGCTCCATATAACCGACGTCGCTGAGTGGCTGTGACGCTCCACTAGCGACTCGGCGATGCAATGAATGCTAATGGTTCAGCCCAACCAAAGCAACCAAGAACTGGTAAATCTGCAGGAACCTACAAATAATTGACACCTTCCGAGCTATCGACCTCTTTGGACGTCTAGCGGTTCATGATACTTGGTCGGCCCGCGTTTACTCGTAATTCCAATTTGACAATTGCAAACCATCGTTTTTCGCCCCCCAAAAGTTGCAGAGATCGGTGCCTACGCCCAATGGAGTACCGTGAGCGTTTGTCCGGCTGACGGCCTTAGATGAACCGCGGTCGAACAAATGTTCTCCGCGCAATCGGCTGCTTTCCCGGGCATACCAAGCAGCCGTCGCATTGATTCAAAAAAGCTCACTAATGGTCTTAGTCTCTTCGGTCAATTTGAGGATCTCAGTAGGCAAGCCTTGTACGAGACGTAGACTACCCACATCAAAGAGGTAGTTTAATATTGTGCCACGTAATTGTTCGATGCGTATCGGTTCGGAA
>JANODD010000040.1:0-12315 GCA_031412515.1 Planctomycetia bacterium
GCTTAGGAATGAACTTGAAAACGCGGATTTACAGGTGATTTATCAGCCGGAAGGCGTTAGCCGGCGTTAGCCTCCGGTTCAATACACAACCGGAGGCTAACGCCTTCCGGCTGATAAGACTATACCACCGTAATGATCAGCTTCAGTTCAAACTCCTAAGCGGGACGCTCTCTACCGCGTTCCGGCTGATAGACGTTAACCTCGGCAAGCAAATACTATCCTTATTTTGAGTACAGCAATTCGAAAGTGAGTGACATTGGGCGGTAGCCGCGGGTCTCGGAGTCGTCGTCGTACATTATTAGTGACCTGCCCAATGGATATAGCACTTGTAACCGTGCATGATTATTTTTAGTCCTGCAAGATTTGCGGTCCATCCAATAGACAAAGCAGTTGGGGTGGTGCATGATCAGTACTCAATCCAATCGAAATAGCATGCATCTTAAATCGCTTCGCATCGGAAGGTTTCCAGATCGTCCTTAGTCAAACACTCCGAAACCCGCGGCTAGCTCCGTCGGCTCACCGCCTCGATGCATTTCTAGCTTGGATTTCTGAATCAGCCGGAGTATAGTAGCCAAAGCGCCACCTATAAATGACTGTTGAACTTTTAAAAAAAGGGGACTCGTGGCCTGAACTTCTCGCGGAGGGCGAATACCCGCAACTAAACGGACACTGCCAAGCGTGGTTGAACGCAATTTGCAATGGTCTGAAGCACAAGTCATTCGTTTTGATCCACCGCGACGGCAATGGTGTCGCTAATGGCATATTGCCGCTTGTTTTGGTGCGAAGCAGGTTGTTTGGCAAGTTCTTAGTCAGTTTGCCTTACCTAAATACCGGCGGCCCCTGGTCGGACAAGCAATCGGTCGCATCCGCACTGGTAACTCGAAGCTGCGAGTTGGCCGATGAATTGAACGTTCGTTACCTTGAATTGCGACTTGAGCGTCCGATCGAACACCCGCAATTGACAGTCACTCGCACTGAAAAAGTGCACATGCGACTGGCGTTGCCCAATTCCGACGGGGCTCTCGATGCCTCGTTCAAATCGAAGCTGCGCAGTCAAGTGAAGAAGTCAAATGAACATGGACTTACCATTGCCTGGGGACGACTGGAACTTCTGAATGACTTCTATCGAGTATTCGCAATCAACATGCGTGATCTTGGAACCCCAGTTTTCTCAAGAAACTTGTTCAGAGAAATACTAACTTCCTTTTCAGACGAAGCCGAACTGTGCATTGTAAAGAAAGACTCCATGTCAGTTGCGGCGGGATTGCTTGTACACAGTCGCGGAGTCACAGAAGTTCCGAGTGCGAGCAGCCTTAGGGCTTACAACCATACCAATGCAAACATGTGGATGTACCGCAATCTGCTTAAGCGGGCGATAGAGCGAGGCAGCCATACTTTTGATTTTGGACGAAGCAGTGTCGATAGTGGTACGTACAAATTCAAAGCCCAGTGGGGCGCCGTATCACATCCTGCGAACTGGCAATATTATATCCGTCAGGGCTCAGCGGATGAGATGCGTCCTGATTCAGAAGGTAAGAAAAAGCTGGTTCAGATATGGCAACGACTCCCCGTCGCGCTGACACGTCTAATAGGTCCAGCAATAATTCGAGGAGTTCCATAACGCTCAGTAGCTTGGGACCATTGTCCCGAGCGTTCTCTGAATTCGTCGAGGCTAAACGTTGGAGTTTCCAACCCGGCGAGACGGACAAGACAAATGGCCCCATCCTACGTCGATGCTCCGCCATCGCAAACTTAGGCGAAGAAGTAATAAATAGCGAGCTTTAAATACTCGTGGAAAATTGGAGCGTAAAGTTCTGCGCTACCGATTGGGACAGATGCGGAATACGTACTTACTTTCACCTTTGAAGACAGTGATCGCTGAAAGCACAAACGGCTGCGACGGGTATGAGGAGCGGAAGTGACTACGACGATTTGGTCCACGTTTTTTGGAATTACCTGCTGAACTGCGACGGCCTCACTGAGCGAACCCATGATCGCATTGTTCGGTGCAGTAACTGTCTGAACGGCGTGTCTTGGTACCCCAAATGATTCGAGATAGCCAATGGCTCGTTCGGCTGTCGAATCTAAATGCTGGGTCACAAAGTTGTACCCCGCGGGCCTGCGTTCATCTAAAATGTAAATGATTGGGACGCGATGCATATGATACAGATCCGAGGCCGCTCGCAGCCGTTCCAGATACGCGCTGCCATCGGCCATTACATACGCAATATCGCCAGCAGCATCCTCGTCGTTAACATACAACGGAGAAATCATTAACGCGCGAACTTCTTTTATCGACGGCAATGCGACCATCACAATCCAACAAGCGACTAGAACGGAACCCATTCGAACCAGTTTAGACGTTGGGTATAAAAGTTTGACCATCGATTATCCGTTATTGATAAGCCTGAGTATGGAAGTTCCGATTATGCCATAGGAACTTTTTCGGTTCATCCGGAATTTGCGTACGTCGGTTTGGTTTTGTGTGCCACTGGTTTGCCAGTGTGAGCGCAGGCGTCTACTTTGAATAGTGAGGAACTTTCCAACGCCATAAACGTAACGAGGGAATTCGCCAAAGTGTGAATCTCTACCAAGTGAATGTCCCGTGGAGCGTAACCACTCATCATCTGAAGGGTATTTACTAAACTAAGAGCTTTACTTCGATCACTTACATTAATGTTGATAATACTTGGTGGACTTTTCGAGCACATGAATCACCTGCTTCGTTTCACTGGCCAAGCCAGTGGCACACGGGACATTTCGCCGAAGTACTCAAAATCCGGATGAACCACTTTTTCAACTTCCCGGTCATCGTCAAAACTTCACTTGCAATCTCAGAAGTATTGTTTTTTATTCCCCATTGTAATGGTAAGTCGAGTGGGGAGAGTGTTCGCTAGCCAATGTGGTCAAGGTCGAAATATTCCTTTGACCGTCAAACGCCAGTTTATCCTAAGAACTCTTAACAACGAAGCCTTCGTACCCGCAGAAGGTAAAAGTCGAAGCAACCTGTGATTGCAGTACATGCCGCAAGACAAAAACACCGACAACCTCAATGGACCTAATATTTATATGATCGTGCTCCAGTGGTTCTTACGTACGAAATTAACGGGAGCTCGATTCAAGCGCCAATCCAACTGCCTCATTGGATCGTCGTTTGGTAGGTCAGTCCAGTTTCATCACTTAGAAAAAATCCAAGTTCGCACGCACAGTTCCAGATCGATAAGGGCGGATTGAGAAGAGAGGTAAGAGCAGCAAGAAGACTTCGTTAAGAAAATTGCCCCAGCGGCACTTTAAACGATCAAGGTATACCGCCCCTACCAAGCTCGTTGAAAGTTCGCTGCGATTGGAAACTACTGATGAAGTGGATTCTGCTTCTTTCATTCTTGATCTTAGGCTCGTTTTCTGTCGTATTTGAGTTCGGCGGTCAACCACGCATTCCCGACTTGCCTGGCAAAGAGCGACTGGTTGAGAGTGAGCCAACGACCGTCTTTGCGGCCGGCCGAGTGGAAGGCGTCACTCGTGAGATCGAACTGTTCACAACCATTCGCGAACTTGTGACACACGTATCGGTCCGAGAGGGTGAGTGTATCTTGGCAGGACAATTGATTGTACAGCTCGATGATCGAGTTCAAAAAGGAGAGTTGGATTTAGCTAAGGCTGGTGTATTGTTAGCCGAAGCTGAACGAAAGCGACTCGTGCACGGTTCAACTCAAAGCGAAAGAGATGAAGCGCAACAGCAATGCGAGCATCGAGAAGCTGAAATGAACTCGGCGGCCAAAATGCTAGAGCGCGGCAAGCTGTTGGCGAATTCCAGTTCTATAAGCAGTACTGAAGTCGAGGAGTATGAATCTCGTGCACGTTCGACGAAGGCACTCTACGAAGCTGCAAAGGCTCACCAAGCGGTCATTTGCAACCCGCCTCGTAACGAGGACTTAGACGCCTCTGATGCGCGACTTGCAGCAGCAAAAGCAAGATTGAACCTTGCCGAGGCAGCTCTTTCAAAGACTCGAATAACAGCTCCGTGCAATGGTCAAATACTGCAAATCAACGTTGAGATCGGTGAGTTGCCGAGCGAAAAACCGCTGGTCATTATGTGTGACACACAAACTCTGCAAGGCCGCGCAAGCGTTGACGAATTTGATGCTTTGCGAGTTCAAATTGGTCAGCCAGTCCGATTGCAAACCAATGCGATGCGAGGCGCTGACTTTTATGGCAGGGTCGTTCGCATTAGTCCTCGAATGCACCGAAAGCAAGTCAGTTCCGATCGTCCCACCGACCACCTGGATACAAGGTCTCGAGAAATTTGGGTCGAAATTGAGGACGGTGTACCACTAATTGTTGGATTGCCCGTCGAGCTTTGGATCGATCAAAGAGATCCGGGTAATTCTTCAACTTTATGATTTTCATCCCCCGGGGAAGGTTTAGGTGGGTCACTCTTGCCGAGATTCCACATAAGAAGCTGTATTCGTAACAAAGCGTCAGAATCGCGTTTTGCGTTATATGCAAAATGCTAGGAGAAGTCAGGTTGACTATCTAAACGATCTTCACCTCGCTATCGAATAGCATTCATGGTTACTTTGCTCAATGTCGAAGGAAATAACAGCAGATAGAGGAGCTTGATAGACCGATTGCCCCAACTCAAGGTTTACTCCGCTTGCCAGTCCGGCGATGGCGACATGACCGATATTTTGATTGGCGACACAGGTCAACTCATGGATCGTAGTACAGATCAACCCACCCCGAACGCTTCAAATCCCGTCGCAGGTTTCGACAGTGACTATGCAGTGGAAGTAAAGCAGGTCGGAAAAAAATACCGTCAAGGACATGGCGACACATGGGTAATACGCGACGTTGACTTTTATGTCCGGCGCGGGGAGTTCGCGTTTCTAGTTGGACCTTCGGGCAGCGGTAAGAGCACCTTGCTTTCGATACTGGGATGCCTACTCACACCCGATGAAGGTGAAATCTTCCTTGGCGGCAAGTCCATCTTGCAACTCGGACCTGCTGCTCAGACATCGCTAAGGCGCGTTCACATTGGATTTGTGTTCCAGAAGTTTCAGTTGATTCGTGGACTCTCAGCTGTTGAGAATGTGGCTGTTCCCCTGACCCTTCAGCGCGTTGGAGCGTCGGAAGCCATCAAACGAGCCGGCGAGATGCTGAAACGCGTTGGTCTTTGGGAATATCGAAACTCGCAGCCGAATCGCATGAGCCCCGGCCAGTGCCAACGTATAGCCATCGCCCGCGCCGTGGTTGCATCGCCGCAATTGGTCTTAGCCGACGAACCGACCGCATCGCTTGACAGTCAATCGGGCCGCGAAGCCATGCAAATTCTCAAACGACTTGTAAACGAAACAGGTGCCGCAGCGGTTGTGGTAACACACGACTCTCGTATCTACGAGTTTGCTGACAAGATATGCGAAATGAAGAATGGAAGAATTGAAACAGTCGTGACCATCAATCAAGCGACGTCCGTAGCAGCAAAATCGCAAAACTCGACTGGTGAAATAGGGATTCCAATTTGTCTTCCACTTGCACCGTACACTCAGTTTGAGATTGGAAACAGTGTATGAAGCCAAAGTTCATTATCGCGATGGGATTGCTTAGCCTAATCGCCGCCGTTATCAGGATGAATTGGCAACAGGTCGGGCAAGAGTTTTTCCAAACCGAAGCTTCGTCTACGTTCGATTCGAAAAGTCGAAAATCCCATCCAGTTAGCACGCAGAGGGAGAGCGACAGCTTGTCGATTTTCGCTGCGGGGCGAGTTGAGGGTATTGCACCGGAAATCAAACTGTTTGCTACGATACGCGACCCCATAACTCGCATCGATGTTCAAGAGAGCGAGATGGTTACCGAGGGACAATTGCTGGTTGAACTGGATTCGCAGATGGTCCGTGCCGAATTGGAATTGGCTCGTGCAGGTGTTCAGTTAGCGATAGCGGAGCGGGACCGATTGCGAAGCGGTTCTACCCAGAATGAAAAAGATGAAGCTCATCAGATGTGTGAACATCGCTACGCTGAGATGATCACTGCCGGCAAAATGCATGACCGCGGATTACGGCTTGCCCAGTCCAACACAATCAGCAAAGCCGACCTCGACGAATACGAAACCCGAGCACACTCGACCAAGGCGCTCCACGCTGCTGCCCTCGCTCATTTTGCTGCAATCAACGATCCAGCTCGAGTCGAAGACGTTCAATCCACCGAGGCCCGGTTGGCGGCTGCCAAAGCGAAACTGAGCGTCGCTGAAGCCGCGTTCGCAAAGACGCAGATCAAAGCACCCAGCGATGGCCAAGTTCTTCAAATCAATGTTGAAGTCGGTGAGTTGCCAGGTGAAGAGCCGCTGGTGATCATGTGCAACACGACATCCCTTCAGGTTCGTGCTAGCGTCGATGAATTCGATGCTCTGCGAGTCCGAGTTGGGCAAACGGTCCACATTAAGTCTAATGCCATGCAGAATAAAACCTTCGGCGGTCGAGTTTCAAAGATCCGCCCCCGGATGCATCAGAAACAAGTTGTTTCAGAGAGACCTAATTCACACCTGGATACCCGGTCACGCGAGATATGGGTCGAGATCGAGACCGGCTTGCCACTGATCGTTGGGCTGCCTGTTGAACTCTGGATCGATGCAGCGGTAGAAGACAGTACACCGATTGCTGTGAATTTGTGACTAGTGCTTTGTCCAGCTTTAATTTTGGGATCAACGTCAGTGAGCCGACGGCGCTAGCCGCGGGTGAACGAAGTGGTTGTCGAGCAAGATTAAAAGTTTGTCCAACGTTGATCTGTCGACCGCAAACCTCAACTCAACACCAGTGAGCCGACGGCGCTAGCCGCGGGTGAACGAAGTGGTTGTCGTGCAAGATGAAAAGTTTGTCCAACGTTGATCTGTCGACCGCAAATCGTTGGTCTTAGATTGTTAGTAAGTTACGTCGAGTCAAGTACTTCGTTCACCCGCGGCTAGCGCCGACGGCTCACATCTACGGCCCCAAAATTAAAGTTGGACGAAGCAGTAGTAGAGCGGATGCAAATCGTGGCGGACGCTGCTAGCATCCGGGTTGATGCTGGCAGCGTCAGCGCCAGCGTCAGCCAAGATGCAAGATGCAAGATGCAACTCAGGGCAACTCAGGCAGGATGCCTAAGCTACGGATAGTGCTAAGCTACGGATAGTGCTAAGCTACGAATGATGCCTAAGCTACGAATTGCTAACCGGCACGACGGGCTTCAAGTGTTCGACTGCGAGTTGCGGGTTGATGGAGCGCGGGTTCATCGCGTCCGTCGCCATCAAAGTCGCCGACAATCACGGTGCCTTCTTCCGAGTCAAGCTGGAATACTTGATCCGTTGCATCGATATGGCCGTTGCGATTCGAGTCCACAAAGACTTGATCGCCTCGAACAATGGCAAGTTCATCGATTCCATCACCATCGAAGTCGCCCACCACAGGGATATCTCCCGCTTCGCCAAACTCGACTTGGCGATCATGGAGTGGATTCAAGCGCCCATCGCCGTCAATGTCCAAGGTCCAATTGCCATCGCGGAATACACCGATGGTTGTGATGCCATCGCCGTTGAAGTCTCCGCTAACCGCAATGTCCCGACCACCGCCAAACAGGAAGACGTGGTCGATCACATCAGCCCGAGCCGGCCCTTGCTGACTCCGCTGTAACCAACGTGGCTCATCCGGAGCTTCATCCAAACGCGGCGGCACATTTTTGGGTTTGATCCGACGCATATTTTCCGGATCAGGCAAACCAGGTTCCGAAGCAAGCGCCCGCTCGTCACCAGTCCATTTCTTACCAAAGACACCTGCGTCATCTTTACCGTCACCGTCCCAGTCACCGACAACGGGCTGATCACCATGAGTGCCAAGCTTCAACCAAATGTCTGTCTCATCCCAGCGGCCGTTACCGTTAAGGTCGATGAACCATTCACCGTCAATGAACAGTGCAACTTCATCGTAGCCGTCCCCGTTAAAGTCACCTGCGAGCGGTTGAGCGTCAGGAAGATCAAACACGATGCGACTCGAAAGTGGCATCGGGCTTGGTGATGGCTTGGACTTGTCATTGATGCTTACGATCTTCCAAGTGCTCTCTTTTATGCCGCGAACTGTCCAAGCATAAACGTCCAGTCGATCGGCTTGTTCGGCCACATCGGATTCGTCCAGCGGCTCACCTGTCCGCCGACCGCGCGGGAAACCTCCGTTGATAACACTCAAATGCCATGTCGGAGGCGCGTCATGTCCAACGCCATCCAACAAAGGCAAAGGTGACCAAACCAACGGCTGCCCAGTAATGGGTTGCCCCGGAGAGTACAGTGGAGGTGCAGGATAGTTGACGGTGATCTCGGGCGGTTTTGGTGGCGGCGGTGGAGTTTGAGGAATCGTGGGTGCTTTCGCAACGATAATTTCACTGAAGTTGTTCATTTCTGATCGACCGCCTGCAAACACATTAATCGCTAACAGCGCATCAAAGTTGGCAAGCGTGTAAGGATCATCGATCGAAAATAATTCGATGATGCTCTCAGGAATCGTATCGCCCTTGTTAACTCCAACGCCACCCGTAGTACCTGGTGTGTCAATACTATCGAAATATCCAACTGGCTGCGTTTGGAACAAGTGATAGGATGCTTCGCGGAGCCCTTTGAATTCGAAGTAGCCGGTAGCATCGGTAACAACTTCAACATACGGTCCATTGTAGACCCCTGGCAGCGCACGGTCACTTGTAACCAGTGAACCGTTCATGAAACGCAACTGAATTCGAACGCCCGCAATTGGAGTATCGTCGGGGGTCTTCGATCCGTCGCGAACGTCACGAATATTGGCAGGTGCTAAACCATCTTTGGTCTGGATGACCGGACCATCTTGATAAACGTAACCGGAGATCGTGGCTGGCGGTACTTCACAGAAGTTGGCTTCCGTAACCATCATTCCCGATTTCAAGACAATCGCGCTGATCACATCGTCAACGGTGTCATCTCCACCTGTTGCTGGCGCCATTTGGCCGCCCTGGAAATAACCTAGCGGCTGCGTCTCGCGAACCGCATAAGTCCCTGGCTTCAAATTGGTGAACTGATAATCGCCATTAGCATTCGTTCTGGTCGAAGCCAGCACGTTGCCTGATACATCGAGCAGCTCGACCAAAACGCCTTCAAGCGATTTTTCATTTGCATCCTGGATGCAGTCGAAATCAAGATCTGCAAACACATTGCCAGAAATCGAACCTGGCAGTTGCTCACAAAAATCATAATCTACTAGTGACGCACCGGCTCCGATTGCGATCGCCGAAATCACATCTTGGACGGTGTCGTTACCGCCGCCTGAACCTGCTTTTTGACCGCCTTGATAATAACCACCCGGTTGTTGCTCTCGAACGGTGTAGTTGCCTGGACGCAAATTAGTAAACTTGTATTGACCGGATGCATCGGTTTGCGTTGTGCCAACCATGGTGCCGTTTTGATCGAGCAAAGTAATTGTCACGCCCGCGATGGGTGCTTCACCGATGTCCATGACACAGTCTTGATCGGTATCGACGTAAACGTGACCACTAATGTCCGCCGGAGGGAGCTCGCAGAAATCATAGTTCACCAGCGATGCGCCGGCTCCAATTGCGATCGCTGATATCACATCCTCGACGGTGTCATTGCCGCCGCCTGAGCCCGCTTTTTGGCCGCCTTGATAATAACCACCTGGCTGTTGCTCACGAACGGTGTAGTTGCCTGGACGCAAGCCAGTGAACTTGTATTGACCCGATGCATCGGTTTGCGTTGTGCCAATGACAGTGCCATTTTGATCGAGCAGAGTAATCGTCACACCAGCGATCGGTGCTTCACCGATGTCCATAACACAGTCTTGATCGGTGTCAACGTAAACGTGACCACTTATGTCCGCTGGAGGAATCTCGCAGAAGTCATAGTTGACAAGGTCAACGCCCGCACCAACGGCGATCTGAGAAATCAAATCGACTTGTGAAGCGTCTCCACCACCACTGCCTGCCTTTTGCCCAGCTTGCAACAAACCACTCGGCTGGACTTCGCGCACAGAGTAAGTGCCTATCGGCAAATCATCAAAGCGATAGTTGCCGCCAACATCTGTTTTCATCGTTCGAATGACAACACCATTCGAATCGAGTAACTGAACGGTAACGCCTTCGAGATATCGATCTCCGGCAGCATCAACGATACAGTTGCCATCGGTATCGACCATCACATGCCCCGCGATACTGCCTGGAAGCAATTCACCGAAGTCGTAGTTAATCCCCGCGCGACCGGATGGCAATCGGATCTGCGTCAGCACATCACCGGTAGCATCATTTGCACCAGTGGTAGTGCCACTGATCGTACCAACTGCTGCCTTGCCGGGCTTGTAACCAGCGGGGGTGACTTCAGTAATGCGATAGGTCCCAGGTGGCAAGGCCAAGAACTGATAGAAGCCTTGAGCGTTTGAGCGAGTCTCAGAGACTTTTTGACCTTGTTCGTTGAACAAAGTGACTAGCACATTGGCTAGCGGTGTTTCGCTGATATCTCGCTTGCCATTGTTGTTCTGATCGAAAAACGTATGCCCGCTCAATTCGCTCGGCATCAACTCACAGAAGTCATATCCGGTGGCAGTGATGCCAGCGTTCAAGACGATCTGTGTGATCTCACTGCCATTGGTAATATTGCCACTGATCGAACCGAGTTGAGCGACGCCTTCAAGCAAGCCTGTCGGTGTGAACTCGACAATCGAGTAAGTGCCCGGTCGGAGGTCAATGAACTTATAAGTCCCATCGCTAGCGGTAACTTGAGTCGCGACGACTTGACCCTTTGCATCGCGGAGTTGCACCGTTACGCCCGCCAGCGGTCCCTTGGTTGCATTGGTATCAAAGCAGGTAAAACCACCTTGCGAAACGCATACCGTCCCACTGATCGACGATGGTCGGATCTCACCAAAATTCAGTTCAGTTGCATGCTGGTCACCCAACGGGATCGTGATCTCAGTCAGTAAGTCCAGATTGCCAGTAACCGTTTTCCCTACGACTCCTGAGCCATCCAGTTTGCCGGGTTTTGCGCCCACACTAAAATATCCAGCCGGTTGAGTCTCACGAACTTGATAGGTGCCTGGCTGCAGCGCGAGTTCAAGTCCAAATTTGTAATTGCCTTGCGCGTCGGTCGTGGTCGAGTGACCCGTGGAAATGTAGTTGCCATTGTCGAGTCGGAACAACTCGAGTCGCACATTCGCTAGCCGCGCCTCATTGGATTGAATGATCAAGTCTTGATTGTTGTCTTCAAAGACAATACCGGCCAGTGAAATTGGCTTGGGCACTTGCTGCATGCTCACAATCGCACCGGCAGAACGGTCACGTTTCCCGTCCGCATTATCTGCCGGAAGTTGCAAACCTCCGGGAGCGAACTTCGTGTCGTACACGTTCCAATATTGGTCTTGACCAGACACGTTCTCGTAGTGAGGTGCCGTGAACTCCGCTTTCAGCTTTGAATGCTGAAATTCGACGCCGGATGTGATCGGGTCGAAATTCGAGTTCGTGACAGCAAGATCTTTTTCGTCAGGATCGAACGATTGCACTTCGTCAACGTCGATCGAGAAGATCAAAGTGTCGCCAGCGACGAAGTTCGTAAAGTCTAGAACAAGTGACAAACCGCCGTCTTGCACAGTGGCTCGTACGGATGCGTTAGGGTTAACTGAATTCAACTGCTCAACGTGGAATGGATATGAGTGATCGGCACCATAGCCCGAGTCCGCAGTATCGAAGAACAAGTCGCCGAGTCCAAAGCCCGGCGTGTTCAAATCGGTGTTGATCGTTAGGCGGGTAAGCTGCGTACCAGGTGCACCGCCTTTAAACGTGATATGAAAAGTATCACCATGAAGGTCGCTACCCACATCGCTTTCGATGTACACGCCTCCAACCCAAATCGGATCGGCGGCCATCAAGCATCGTTTTTCCATCGACTCAAGCAAGTGCGTACGCGTCACGGCTCGCTTGCTGCGCGAGGATGCTGCGAGGGCATGCGTCGGTGCTCCCGCCGAAGCGGGCTTAGCCGAGTTGAACCAATGAGTCAGTTGACGAACTTTGTTTTTCAGAAACAACAGACACCTCCGTGTCATCTTCAAGGCGGTACTTGCCGGCGTCCCGTCCAAATCCCTACCTAATCCGCATCTTCGCGTCCACATCAAGCGGCGCCAAACCAACTGGCATGGAACCCTTCGCTTGATGTGCAACCTCTGCATCTATGTCCCAAATTCGTACCGTAGTATCAAATGAACCGCTTGCCAGCATTTCGCCGCAAGGGCACATAATCGCCACAGTTCCAAAGTGACCATTCAGCTC
>JANODD010000041.1:0-10166 GCA_031412515.1 Planctomycetia bacterium
TCGCTTCTTGACGCGACGGTCACGAAACGCAAACACACCGGCTCGAACCAACGTTTCTTTTGCTGTACGCAACAGCTTTCTACGACCACCAACGAAGCCCTTGGCTCGGTTCAATAACCGTCGCGTGGCTTTACGTCTTGCCGAACCTTTAAGTGTTCTCATGAGAACGAACTCTCCAACTTAGTAACTCAGGTCCCTAACGAAATGATTGCTCGACGGCCGACCAGATCAATCTGGTAGATAAGCAGTCGAGCGTGGGTGTGATTTTCACACCCGCGGCGCGGGTCAATGGCCGCTAACGTCAGGAGTTGAACCCAGGTACTTTGAACAAACCCGCTGTGAATCTAATGCGAGGCCTACTGACAGACTTTTTTAATAGCTATTGTGGCGCAAGCAATCCAAAATCTGACGTGTGAAGTGCGGATGCAGAACGCGCGTTCCACGTAAATTGCGTTTACGTTTTGCACTCATACGAATCGCCAAGTGGCTCGTACCCGCCCCGCGATGCTTTACTTTTCCGTTGGCGGTGACGCGAAATCGCTTCTTTGTCGCCTTGTGAGTCTTCATTTTTGGCATGTTTTGGTCATTCCATTTTGATCTGAGCCGCAGCTGATAAACTAGTCGGCATCTTTATTTGGGGGGTGAGATCCAATAATCGGCTGCCGTCTCACCCGTTTTCTAGTTGAATCCAGCAAGTTAACGGCCTATTTTGGCTTCGACAAGCCCAAATGAGTAGCAGACTTTGTTTTGCTGTCACAAAGTCACCGTTGTGGCCGCTCGCAGGCCTAAAAAGCTCGTAAAACACACGTTTGGGAAGAGCGTAGCACATTTGTCTAAACTGTAGCAGCTAGCATCCCGTATTCGCCGGGTGAACCGGGTGCCAGGCTCTTGTTCTGAAGTACGGCGACAATCCGCGGGTTGGCGCTTCAGGTTACAATTTTTACACACTGAAATGACGATCGATTTTCAGCAGCCTGCTAAGGAGTTCACTGTGTTACGTTGTCTGCGCGCAATCATGCTGCCGTCGCTCGTGTTCTTTGTGACATGGGCCATGATCTATTCACTGGGAACCCGCATTTCGGCTCAAGAAGCCCGTCACGAGCTGAGTGAGACGATTGCCTTTTTCGAATCGGATGTCGTCCACGAACTAAAGTTGGTCATCAATGAAGGGGGCCAGCAAAATCTGCGAGATGCTCCACGCGACTACGCGCGTTGCTCCTTAATCGAGGATGGAAAAACCACGCTGAAGAGCATCGGTGTAAAGTTGAAAGGTGCCGCCGGAAGCTTCCAGGCTTTCGACGATCGACCCTGCTTTACGTTAAACATCGACAAGTACAAAAAGGACCAGCGCTTTCACGGAATGGAAAAATTCCACCTGAATAATTCGGTCCAGGATGAATCGTATCTCAGTGAATGGTTAGGATCCGAACTGTTCCGCAAAGCAGGTATTTCCGCACCGCGAGTCAGCCACGTTCGTTTGTGGATCAATGATCGTGACCTGGGACTCTACGTCCTTCGCGAGGGTTTCGATGGGCCCTATCTAAAACGTTCCTTCGGTGCAAGTAACGGCAATCTGTACGACGGTGGTTTTGTTCAAGATATTGACAGCGAACTAGAGATGGATTCGGGGGACGACCCAGATAACCGCGGAGACCTCATCGGATTAGTTACCGCTTGCTACCATCCCGATCAAGCAACTCGTATGTCGTTAATCGCCAGCAGACTGGACATGAACCAGTTCTTTTCCTTTATGGCTCTCGAACGACTTTGCGGACACTGGGATGGTTACACGCAAAACATGAACAACTATCGAATCTACTTTCCGAAGAATAAAAAGGGAGTCTTTCTTCCGCATGGTATGGATCAGCTCTTCGGCGATCCTGGTGCAGGGCTTTACGACCACACAACACCCTTGCTGGCCGCCTCTGTCATGCAGAGCGATGAGTGGCGCGAAAAATATCGCCAACGATTAAAGGAGTTGGCTCCGCTGCTGGTACCTAGCGATCGCTGGAGCGCGAAGATTGACGAACTCGGTGATCGACTGCACCCAGTCCTGGAATTAATCGATGCAAGTCTCGCAACCGAACACGTGGAACACATTACAGCACTTAAAGAGCGGATAAGTCGAAGAGCTGAGGCACTGCCGGAATTGATCGAACATGGAATGAAACCACCGCTTGATTTTGAATCTTCCGAAGTATTCCAACTGACCGAGTGGTACCCGTCGGTTGAAGCCGAGGATGCTCGACTGGAGGAGGTCGAGCTGGACGGCATCGCAAGCTACTTTATTGGCCGCGAGCCGTTCGGCGAATACGTATCGTCGTGGCGTAGCCAAGTACTTTTACCTCGAGGATCCTATCGACTTGAAGCCAAAATTCGGACAGAAGACGTCGTTCCGATTGCAGATGATCAAGGCCGAGGTGCAGGTATTCGCCACTCGCATTTAGGGCGGTGCAACACGTTGGTAGGTACGAACGCATGGACGTTGGTGAGCTATGAATGGGATGTTTCAGAAAACCAACGCCAATTTGAATTGGTACTGGAACTGCGAGCACGCTACGGTCGCGCATGGTTCGACCGCCAGTCACTTACGCTTCGACGAACTGAAAAGTGAAGTTTTTATGCCGACGAGTGCACAGAAGATATTCATCCCCATCGACGGTCCTGAAGGGTTGAGTTTAAGTTATTTGAATCGTCTGGCCGAAACAAAACACGGGTGACAATATCAGCTGAATGGATTATGACGGAAAGATTGTATTGGCTTTGCAAGCAATAGGAATGATCTGAAGTGTCAGGATGAAGTCCAAAACTCGACTGCCAATTCAACTTGCCGCTTTTTTGCTTGCAACATTATGTTTGAGCGTTTCCGCACAAGGGCCACAGCTCAATTATGAACCGAGAATTATTGGCGCCCGTCCAATAGTCGTTGAATCCCGTAACGCCGTACCTGAAAGGCTAAGTGTCGAAGGTCCGCGGGTCACTATCCTGAGGCCCATTCTGCACGAGCTTGCTGCGGTTCACTTAAAGCCGCCCATCGCGATGCAGAAGGCTCAAAACGACCCGCCGCATGAGGCTATTCTGACTGAGCCGCCCGTTCCACAGCATTTTGTGACCGGTAAGACTTTGCTGGTCGCTACTGGGAATGATCGCAATTTGGATTCCAATCTGGAACTAGGTGAGGATGGTCCACAACCTGTACCGACCGTTCTGGCGAACGCCGAAATGCAGCCGGTAAGTCTCTTATCTGCGATCCATTTTTCAGTCGTGTCGCGGCGAATCTTCAATTCATTTGAGGGTGATGTGGTCATAGAGCAATTATCCGGCTTTGACCAAGAGATTGCTGGCCAAAGGATCAACGGCGCGCTTGCGAGATTTGATCCGACCTTTACGGCGAATATTGCTGGCAATCACATTGATAGACCCAGCGCATCCTTTTTTGGACCAGGCATTACCCAGAACAGTCGGCGCGATGAAGGTGAATTCAACGCGAGGCTTAGTCGTGTCTGGGCAGCGGGAACGACAACTAGCATTGGGTACGAGCCCTCGCTTGCGTACTTATTTTTTCCAAAAGGGAGTAGCTCGGCTTTTAATCCTACTCTTTCTTCCGATATGGTGCTCCGCGCTTCCCAACCCTTATTGCGCGGGCGTGGACCGGCAGTAAACCTCGCCTCCGTTAGGATTGCCGAGACACAACTCGCCCAGACTCGCATCCGAGTCGAAACGGCAATGCAAGCGCAACTAAGAAGTATCGAGCAAGTTTACTGGTTACTGCATGCTAGCCATGTCCGGTTGAAAGCCATCAATGAAGCGATCGACGCAGCTCAAAAGACACTTTCAGTTGCCAAGGAGCGGTTTAAAGCAGAACGAGCACTTTATTCTGACGTGGCCCGCTCGGCCGTTCAGCTTGAAGGCCTATTTCAACAGAAGCTAGCCGTGGAACTTGAAATTCAAAAATCAACTCTTGCACTCGCCCAGTTGATCGGACTCGAGTTGAACAATTCGTTTGTACTGGTGCCGACCGATACTCCTGAATTCAGGCAACCGACTTTCGATGCAAACGAAATTACGGCCTCAGCCATCAACAACAATCTTTCAGTCCAAGCGAGACGAGCGGAGATTACGGTTCGCCAGAACAATTTAGTTGTGGCGAGCAACCAGTTGCTGCCGCAACTTGACGCGCTGGCACTTCATCGAACCAGCGGTCTGGATGGTGATTTAGGCACGTCCCTGAATCAAATGATGAGTCTCGAGTTCAATGATTTTTCTCTGGGATTGCAGTACACGCAACAACTCGGATTCCGGCAGGGTAAAGCGCAAACACAGGTCGCCAGACTCGAGTTGGCTCGCGAGACGGCCAATCTCCAGGCTGCGGAACGCCAAGTTGGCTTCGAAGTACTTCAGTTGCTCAACGAGTTAAAGCAATCCTACAGCCGTTACGAGAGTGCGCTGCGACAATTTGAACAGGCTCAGAAGTGGGCCGAAGTTGCCCGGTTTCGATATGAAGATCCGCCACTGAATGCAAAAGAATCACTGCTCGTCTTGTTGCTAGACTATCAAACGGCAACTCAAGCAAAAATCGATGCCATTTCACAGGTTGCAAGGACACTTGCGGAATACAACGCAAACATAGCGATCGTCGACGAAAAACGCGGTATGCTGCTTTCAAAGTGGAGCATTCAAACGGGATCTGGTCATCGGACACCGATCGCTCCGTAGTTGAACGATGACCCAGACGACGTGCTTACCACCAAAACTCCGTGCGGATATACTTGTACAATCGCGTGAATAGAACGGTCGCGATTTTTCCTTTGCCACGGGAAATCCGTCCAGATCCCGTCATACCTGTCTTAAGTTTGTTTTCTGCACCCTCAATCGCACAATAGACAACGACCGATTGTCGAACGAACGCTTGCTGAGATGCCACCGCATCCTTCGGTTTCGCGGCAGCCGGGGCAACACGATCAACGACCCCTCGCAGGATTTCAAATGGCAATGATCGAGCTTTCAGTTGGATAGCCTGACCCGGCGTAATCAATGCGGCGTCGTCCTCTGAGACATAAATTTCGACCTGTGGCATTCCAGGATCTTCGATTTGGCAAAGCTCGCTGCCCTGGGGCGCGAACTGTCCAATCTTTTCACGAATACGTTGGGCCGAAATAATTCCGCCTGTGGGAGCTCGGACGACCAGCCGCCCTTGCTGTTCTTGGAGGAACCTAAGTTCTTTTTCCAGTCGATCGCACTTCGCTTGCTCGGCTTCAATTTCTTCTTTTCGCGTACCCAATTTCAATAGCAGGAGCTGTGATTCAGTCGCTTTCAATTCCTGCTCGCGGCGAGCCAACTCAGCCTGTTGCAGTCGCACACCTTCTGTCTTGCGACCGTCATGTTGTGATTGAAACTCGATTAACTGCGAGCGTAGAACGGCAAGCTGCGCTCGCTCCTGCAGTAATTGCGCGCCGGTCACGGCCCCCTTCTTGTTGAGTTCTACGGACTTTTTCAGTACTTCCTCGGCCAAGTCAATCTGCAATTGCACCTGCTCCGAGCGCTCATTCAATGACTTGAGCAGCAATTTCAATGCAGCAGACGCGTTCTCGATGTCGCTCTTTCCCATCGCACACCAGTCGATCAGCAGTTTGGCTTTTTCCTCCAAAGTTTGGATTTCCTCAGCTCGGGCACCGGTCGTCAATTTTGCGAGCGTCGCTTTCGACTGGTCGAGTTCTAGCGACTTAGCGGAGATCTGAGTTGCAAGTTCCGGCGCATGCAATTCAGCCAGCACGTCTCCTTCCAAAACCGCTTGACCATCTTGAACTAAAACGCGAACAATAAAGCTATGCAATGGACTGGCTACTTCTACATGCTTGGCCGATCGAACTTCAAAGTCTCCGGTCGCATAGTTATCGATAGAAACCAGAAAAGTGATACCGACCAGCGAGCCCAAAATCGCCAACCAAGCCAAGGTTCGCGTATATCGTTTTAGAATCATTTGAATGAACTCGCGGCCAATGAATCCACGGAAGAAAATGCGACGAATTCCAACTGAAAATACCATGGTAGAAAAAATCGTTCCCATTAGGCCAAAAGCATTTCCAGCATAAATTATTAATTTCAAGGTGATAAAGCTAAGAAATAAAATTCCAATCAACCACGTCGCCATACCATAGAACAAAGTGATACGCGGCCTCGGCGGATCAGCCGGCCTTGGAGCACCCCACATCCAAGCATTCAACAACCCAATCCAGTGCTTCCTAGAGATGGAATAGAGATTGGGGTACTCCAGTCCATCTGCAAATAAGTAATAGCCATCCAGTTTAAGAAACGGGTTGAAATTCAAGAAGACTCGCGTACCACAGGTTGTAGCTAAAACAAACGCGATCTGGTTCACTAAAGACCCTACCAAAGTGACCCGCCATACCAATACACTAATTGCCCATAAGCACAGATCGCAATGACCGCCAGCAAAAGTAACGGCAAGCCGCTTCCATTTTTCCCGAATAAACCATGCATCCGATACATTCACGTACAGACAAGGCATAAAGTACAAAAACAAGAAACCGGTTTCGTGAACCATCCCCCCGAATCGCTTGCAAGTAGCCCCGTGCCCAATTTCGTGAATGGCTGTGGCCACGACGATTGCCATGGTAGCAAAAATTGCTGTTTCCCAACGCAATGCTAACAGCAGCGACGCGGTTAGTTCTTTTTGATTGGTCAGAACAATTCCAAGCGAACAGAGCATGACTAGGGCGCTGCAAGCAAGAAATCCTTTGCTCCACAGAAAAGGAAAAGCCCCGGTGAACCAAGTTAAAAAACGGTCGGGATCCATCAAGGGAAGGCGATAAAAAATGAGACTGCCGCGGTCGAATTCCTCGACATCGGCATCTTCGTCGCCCTCCTTAATTTCCGATTCCGAAACGACAATCCCGAGTTCCGAAAGCCCCTTCGTCGTTTTCAGAAAATTCTTCGTCGCCAGTAATCGAAGAAAATCTTTCAGGTCAGTCCTAGATACGCGCTGGCCGAATTGGACTTTGTAACTCTGGGTCAACGATTCGAGAGTCGTTCCTTCTTTGAGCGAGCGCAGAATGAAGGCTTCTTCGGGGCCCGTCTGAAAGTAGGAACGATTGCGAGTGTCACGAACTGCAAACGAGCCCGCCGCCATTTCCACAACAGAAATGCATTCACGTAAAGCGGGCAGCAAATCGCTTTTTGCGTCAACGTCACTAGGTACTGTCGCCATTTTCGTCTGATTCGTCCGGACGCCCATAACGGCGTTTTAGTATAGTTTCCAAATCCGGTGCTCTCATCGTCACCTGCCGGCTTTCAACTTCGGTCAGCAAATAAATGAAAAACGGTACACCCTCTCGCTGCGCCTTGGCGCCGCGATGATGGCCATCAATCAGAACTTGGCCCTGCAGTAAACTACCGTCCTCTTCAGGGTACCAATAATGCGCCACGATGCCAGGATATTTAAGATCCACGTGTTCTAAATGCGGCAGGTGAATCGTGGCCCACTCCAGTGCATGAGAAAGGTCCTCGTCGTCCAGTAGCAATTTCTCGCGACCATCGGCAACTATCGTCCGCGCAAGGTCTACGTCGAATTTGTAAAGGTTGAATACCATCCGATAATATTCAGGTCCTTCTTTGCACTGTGGACAGTCCGTTTCGTCGTCGGAGCTTTCCTTGTTAGGCATCTTGAGGTTCAATATTTCTGGAGGAATGCAACCGAGGAAATGCGTGTCGGACTGCTATTGTAATTGCGTTGCTGTTCGCAATCACGGCCTATTCGGAGTTGCGAACACTTCAAATGTTTACGGCGAATCCCAATGGAATTCGCCGTATGTAACATTACAGTCTGCAAGGAGTTTTCAGACTCAAAGCAGACGCATTTATCGTTTTCAGTGCTTGCCCGAACGGCCCTTACCTGAGCCCCCCTTACCTGAGCCGCCCTTGCCTGAACTGCCCTTACCTGAGCCGCCCTTGCCTGAACCGCCCTTGCCTGAGCCGCCCTTGCCTGAGCCGCCCTTACCAGAGCCGCCCTTACCAGAGCCGCCATGACCTGAGCCACCTGAACCGCCGTGACCTGAGCCACCGCCGCTACCTCCGTAGCAACCTCCGCCCCACATCGAGCCAGGAACAATTCGTTCTTCCAGTTTTGTTAATTTAAACGCCATGTCTTTCCCTTTCGAAAGCTACCACGAAAAACTAAACTACGCAGACGTCACACATTAACAAATCAACTTCTCTTTTCAAGTTGGTTTACCCAAGTGGAGGTATGTTCTCGAACTTTTTTTCTAAAAAACTTTTAAACAACGAATTTTCGAATTTAGCCCTTTCTGAGGTTTTCGCGCTGTTTGGGCACTGCAGTTAGTCCCTCGAGCAGGCTTGGAGACGACACAAATACCGCGAGGACAAGTAGTGCCGAGCCTAGAGCTAACCAAGGAAGGTCGCAGCATTTTGATGAGACCTACTAGCGGAAGTGATCGTATTCGACGAAAAGTAAAGAACTATTCCGATCGCAGACAGACCGCTCACTACAGGAAATCCAGCGAATGAGTACTCCCGTTCTAGCTCGTCTTTCTATTTTTCTAAGCTTGAGTTTGTTAATCTTCAGCGATGCAGCCGCAGTCGCTCTTGCTGCTCGCCCTAACGTGATCTGGATCATGGCGGACGACCTGGGTTATGGTGACCTGGGTTGTTATGGTCAGAAAGTGATTACCACGCCAAATTTAGACAAGATGGCCTCTGAGGGGATGCGATTTACACAATTCTACTCGGGTGCAACCGTTTGTGCGCCGTCCCGGTCTGTACTGATGACCGGTTTGCACCACGGCCACACGCGTGTTCGTGGAAATGCAGGGAAGGTCAATCCCGCCGCTCAAGCTCTTCGCGCTGAGGATGTCACCGTTGCAAAGGTGATGCAGCAAGCCGGATACCGGACCGCACTGATCGGTAAATGGGGACTTGGCGATGTTGGAGCGGCTGAATCCGGCCTGCCTCGCAAGCAAGGCTATGACGAGTTCTTCGGATTCCTCAATCAAACACACGCTCATAATCATTTCCCTGACTTTCTTTGGCGCAACGAGTCGCAAGAAAAACTTGCAAACGTCGTTACCGCCGTGGGCGAAAACGGCGGTGGATTCGCGACCGAGGCCAAAGTCTATGCGGATGACTTGTTCGCTGACGAAGCCATTCAATTTGTCAAAGCCAACCAGTCGAAGCCTTTCTTTCTGTATTGGAGCATGGTCGTTCCACACGCCAATAATGAACGGAATCGCGAGTTAAAGAACGGTGCTGAAGTACCGGAATATGGTCCTTATGCCGACAATGACTGGCCCGAGCCAGATCGCGGACAAGCTGCGATGATCTCGCGTTTGGACAGTTACGTTGGCCGTATGTTAGCAACGCTTCGCGAGCTGGGACTATCTGAAAACACACTGGTTATCTTTACAAGCGACAATGGTCCTCACAACGAGAGCAATCACAACTTGGCCCGCTTCAATCCCTCGGGACCGCTGACTGGCATTAAACGCAGTTTGACCGACGGGGGTATACGGGTTCCCATGATCGCTTGGTGGCCAGCGAAAATTCAGCCGCAGCCAGCGTCAGGTCATGTCGCCTATTTCGGCGATTGGATGGCAACCGCTGCTGAACTTGCAGGAACTCCACCACCAGCCAATTGCGATTCGATCAGTTTTCTGCCAACGTTGCTGGGCGATACGAGCATACAACAGAAGCATGAGTTTTTGTATTGGGAATTTCATGAAGGTGGTTTTAAACAAGCTGCCTTGTATCAAGGTCGTTGGAAAGGTATTCGCAAAGATGCGCCCAATGCCCCGATTGCACTCTACGATTTAGAAAACGACATTGGTGAAAAAAACGATGTGGCTGAAGCCAATCCGGTCATCGTTACGAAGGTCTCCGAGTATCTTTCGAACGCTAGAAGTGATTCGCCTGAGTGGCAGCCGCAGTGGAAAGCCGCTAAGAGGTGATTCTTCGTTTGACCCATAGCCAGCGGAGAGTGTTGACTTAGTAGGAAAACTCGAGAATCTAACGTCATGCCTAACTGATCACTTTTCTTTCTTCGATCCGTGGGACCACCATGTCATCCGTGGGAAGGAGGTATACGTCTTCCCACGGATGGCATAGCGGTCCCACGGATAAATACACTTTTCTGC
>JANODD010000042.1:0-39863 GCA_031412515.1 Planctomycetia bacterium
TTCCGCAAGTTCCTTCAGCCGTCTTTCGATCCAACCTTTGCGGTCCCCCGAGTTCGAATCCTCGCCTTCAGAGAAGAGGAACGCGCGCCTGACGCATCTGGAAAGGCAATGATACCAACGACTTACGGCGACATCGACCAACTTTGAACGTGCGATCGTCATATCTGGTTCTCCCTGGTTAATCTGCAGAGTTTACCAAAACCGTCAGGCAGCGTCAAGGCGCATCGCCTGTCCTTTACGTTTCCCTTTACGTTTCCTTTACGTTTCTCCTTTTACTTGTCAGATGCCAGATACGACCAAGAATCAAACAGCCCATCCACGATTATCGCAAGCAAACTTGTAGCGGAACCCGTTAGGGTTTCGTTGTTAAGTCACTTCGTTGAGATCACGATAGGCGCAAGCTCTTTCTCTCCCGCCTTGATCTCGATCTGCATCTTCGCCTTGTCTTTATTCACATACTTGCCCTTCAGCAGGTCGGGGCCTGGTTCAAAATCTCCCATCATCTTCTGTCGCTCAGTCGGCTTTACCGATGGATCAGGCCAAGAAAGCGAGAGTTTATAACTGCCGGGCGGAATACCAAGTTTCCCGTCTGTGGAGATTGCAAACGACCCGTCTTCTTTAACAGGAGCAGCGCCAATCTTACCAGTACCACTCGGTTCGGGATGAAACAATATGACGGCCCCTTCCGCTGGCTTTCCGTCGACCATCAATTTGCCAGTGGCGGGAACCATCGAGCTACCGTCGCCACAACCCGCGACCACCGTCAAGCACATACTCAATAAAGCCAGAGTATGGGCGATGCCAATTTTATCCAGATTTTTCATGCAAGTCCCTTCATACATTTACCAAAATACATCAACTGAATTTGCTTGATTCCCGTCTCGCAAGCGAGTTACTTCAAATCCGAAACTCCTGAAATGAAAGAGGCGAGCCGCTCACGCTCGGCGACTCGCCTCATTTTGAGTGGAATGATCAACGAATAGTTGTATGCCCTTCCATCGAAACAGCCGCTTACTCGTTGAAGCTTAACGCTTCACCGCCGTTACGGGACATCGTCGCAGCAAAAACGTTGACATCTTGCGAGTCCGAAACAAAAGTAACTGAGCCATCACCGCGGCAAACCTGAACTCCGCCGGTGTGGAACGAATAAGGATTGTTCTCATTGAAAACATTCATGAACGTACATCCCTTCGTAGCCAATGTGGCAATGTCCAAGCCGAGCATACCGCGAACGTGGCGAGCGATGTTCCAATCGCCATAAAATGAGTTCAAACCTAAGCCATTTCCGAATGCTGTCCCCGGGTGTGCTTTTCCTCGGAAGTACCACTTCTGCTTGCCGGCAATTTCGTAAAAGCAGGCTGTGTTAGAAAGACCGTCTGTGACCTCTGAGAATTTCACCGTCCATTTGGTGAGAATGGGGTCCGCACCCAACATCGCATTGTGTGTTGTAACTGGTGCGGCGGGAGTAAGGCATTCACCCAGTGTATTGTGAATACCTCGCATCGGTGCATAGTCGGTACGCGGCAGAGTGAAGACAACTCCGCTTGGAAATCCAAGTGGAACGAAGTAGGGACCATAGTCACTTTGTGCCTCAGGTGAGGACGGGCAAATAAAAACAGAGAGCTTGTTGAAACAGGATGGACTGTTCGTCCCGCCTGGAAACGGTGGCGGAAGGTTGCGCGGGTCAACAAGTGCTTTCTTCGTGTCAAACAGATTGGTTACAGAGCTCTGTTCGAGATATGGGAGCAGCTGGCCGAGTGCACCAAACGGCTTTCTCGCGTCCGAAGTTAGTAAAAAGTATGGATTACCAGAGGCTGCATAGGTGTCCGTAGTTGGAAACTCTTTTCCCCAAGCTGGCACATACTTGAACGTCGATTCATGGTTGTGCAGCGCCAACCCAAGTTGCTTCAGATTATTACTACATTGCATTCTTCGCGCAGCTTCTCGAGCGGCTTGAACGGCTGGCAACAACAGACCAACCAAGATACCGATGATGGCAATTACCACCAATAACTCAACCAGCGTAAAAGCAGAACGCTTGCTTGTTCTCATAGAATGAGTTCTCCGATGAAAGTTAGAAAAGTAAATCAAGTTCGGCAAAGGTGAGTCTTAACTGTTCCCGACAACGAGCGAACTTAGCTGAATTAATCTTGCCCACGATGTGTCCATCATCGCTGGAATAAGGGCAACGTGATAAGCGTACGTGGAGTCGCCAAGGCAGTTCAGACCGCAAGCTTGAAGTATGACACATTCGTGACAAACAAGCATCTCCGAAGTCGATTAATTTTTGATGTACTTTGGCGGCGCATTGCCGGACGTGTCTCAGCTCCGAAGTTGCCACTTTGTGCGAGTGTAAGCAATATAAAATCCGTTGCGTTGAGCGTTGCGTTGTGAAAGACTGCCCGGAAGAGCACACATCATCGCGACGTCGCATCCTTGTTCTGTGGCAAACCGCAGGCGTTGGGCTAGCAGTGCCGATTGCGCTCCCTGATTACGAGCCTTAGGAATTGTGCTAGCCCCCGCAAGCAGTGCGACTCCTCCAGATATCGTAACAACGCCAGTCGCAATCGGCCGATCATCAAGGTGAGCGAACATCGCAGTCACACCTCGCGTGACAACAAAATTCCGCGCAAGCCCAAGAATAAATTGCACCACATCGGGATTTTCAGACCAGCCATTTGCGGAGGTTTGAGCCCACAGTTCAGCGTTAGCACTCGTTGCCGAGAATACTCCTAATTTTGGATTGCGACTCGTTGGGATCGGAACATTAGGACCGATCCAACGATACATCACGTTGGTAAACTCAATCGGGTGGTAGTTGCGATTGTTCAGCAGTGCGATCAACTGAGGTGAGATCAGTGGAGCAACCTCATGATGGACAGCAGCCCCGCGTTCGATGAAAAAGGACTCGAGTGACTGAAGGTCCGCTTCAGTCGGGTCGCCGTTTATGCCGAGTCCAAAAGTCTGAGTGCAAGGTGATTCCGGTCCATCGAACATCGCATAAGCTCCCGCGACTTCGATCCAGGTTGCGTTGCTTTCTGAAGAGATTCGCTTACGAGCTTCAACGAATCTTGCATTGGCCGTGGCCTCAGTTGTTTCTAACCTCGCAGCAAGTGCTGCATCGACAATTAGCGGATCATTTGCGGTGGTTGGAGCAAGTGTCATGAACATTGAACTTCTGAAGTGGGAGGTTACGTGGCGGATGCTGCCAGTAGGACGGGACTCTAGTCTCGTCCAACAGAATAACCAATCGCTCCGAACAAATGGTTGCACTTAACTTGGTGACAGTATTTGGTCAACGCTGTGAAGCATTTTGGCGAGCATATGTAGCTGGTTTCGTGAGAAACCGGGCGCACCGGTGACCCTACTACTGCATCCGGTTTCTAACGAAACCAGCTACCTCACCGAGAAAAATGCTTCACAGCGTTAAGTATGCGGTGGGATCGTAGTGGGATCCTATTTTCCTTAATGACTCAAATAGCCGCATCCCGCAGAAACGGCCCACGAAGTGCTTAGCAACGCTTAGTCAATCGCTCAAATCCCGTTAGAATAGGGGAAAGTGACTAGAAAACGGTCCACAGATCGAACAAAATGAGGCTAGTGCTTCGTCCAGAGTAGATTTTGGGATTGTGTCGCACAATTGTCTCAATTGTTGCAGCTACAATTGGGACAATTGTGCGACACTCAAACGGGCTGCTGGTTCGCGTGCACACCTACAGTAAAGTCGGTTTGTTATGCCAAGACTCGCTCGGCAGAGCCTCGTTCTCCCGTTGCCAATGCACCACTGCCCCAATACTAAATTGTGTTGAAGCACTAGTCTATCAAGTGAATGAGAATAGTCCCAAGTTGCTTGCGTCTTGCCTCCCACCTACCTAAAAGCCTGCTATGACCGGTTATCCAGTCGCTCGTCTGTTAAGGCCCAATTGGCTTTCATTTTACGTCCAGGCATTTTTCGCCGTACCGCTACTGGCCTTGGTCACGTCGTCCTTCGTAGCCAAATATTCCTTGGCTGATGACCAAACGAACACGGTTGAATTCAATCGCGACATCCGGCCGATCTTGTCGGATCATTGCTTCGCTTGCCATGGTCCCGATGCTAAACACCGTGAAGCCGACTTGCGAGTCGACACGGATGCCGGACTGTTCGGTACTGACGATAAGCCCGGCCCCGTGGTTCGCGGCAAACTTGACGAAAGCGAACTTTGGCGACGTATTAGCAGTTCTGCAAAAGCCGATGAGCAGATGCCGCCCCCTGAGTTTTCCAAACCGCTTAGCGACGAACAACGCAAACTGCTTGGCAAGTGGATCGAACAAGGCGCGCCGTGGCAAGGACATTGGTCCTTCCAACCGATTAGCAAAGTTGTTCCGCCAACACTACTAGGCAATAACTCGAATCCAAATCTTGAAAAGTTTGCTGTCAACGAAATCGACGCTTTTGCAGCCAAGGTTTATCAATCGCAAGGGGTCAGTCCGACTCAGCCTGCTGACCGACGGACGTTGGCGCGTCGCCTAAGTTTCGACTTGCTAGGTCTACCACCCAACGCGGATCTGGTGCAGCGATTTGTTCAGGACGATTCACCGGAGGCTTACGAACGTTTAGTTGACGACTTACTTGCTTCGCCACACTTCGGCGAGCGCATGGCAATGTGGTGGTTGGATTTGGTTCGTTATGCGGATAGCGTCGGTTACCACGGCGATCAACCGATGAGTGTATCGCCTTATCGCGATTATGTAATTCGAGCCTTCAATAGCAACAAGCCGTTTGATCAATTTACGAAAGAACAATTGGCGGGCGACTTACTGCCTGAACCAACAGCCGAACAGAAAATTGCTTCAGGATACAATCGGCTCGGCATGATGAGCGCCGAAGGTGGTGTGCAGCCCAAAGAGTATTTGGCCAAGTACATCGCTGAACGCGTGCGAAATCTCTCGGGCACTTGGTTGGGCGTGACCCTTGGTTGCTGCGAATGCCATGACCACAAGTACGATCCCTTCTCGACTCAAGAGTTTTACCAATTCGAAGCCTTTTTTGCTGACATCGAAGAACAAGGGCTTTACGCTGGTTCAAAGTGGGGATCGGAGATGCCAGTACCGACCGCTGAACAATCGGCTAAGAAAACGGACTTGGAATCGCAGGTCGCACACGTTCGTCAACAACTCGACACGCCGACGGCTGCACTAGCAGATGCGCAGATAGCTTGGGAACAGTCGCAAATTTCTTGGCAGACGCTTAAGCCACTTTCTGCAGTGTCACTTGAAGGAGCAACGCTAACCGTACAAAGCGATGGTGCGATACTAGCCAGTGGAAAAAATCCTGCGACGGATACTTATACGCTGACCTTTGAAGAGGTGCCTGCCAACATTACCGCCGTTCGACTTGAAGTCCTTCCTCACGATTCGTTGCCAACCAAAGGCCCAGGTCGTGCAGGTAACGGCAACTTTGTGCTGAGTGAAATCCGAGTGAGCACTCAACCAATCTCTCAAGAGGCAGCCCAAGGTGGTGCAGCCGAACAAGTTGTTCCGCTGCAAAACGCAACAGCAACGTATGAACAAACCGGTGCGGTCGGTGGTAATCCTTATGGTAAATGGGCTGTTGCAGGCGCGATCGATAAAGATGAAAAGGGAAAGACGTGGGGTTGGGCCATCATGGAACAAGCCGGAAAGCCTAACCTGGCAATCTTTGAAACGACACAGAGGATCGGTGGCGCTGGTCAGCGACTGTTGATTCGGCTCGATCAAAACCTCGACAACCCCAAACACACGCTCGGACACTTTCGCATATCGGTGACCTCCGCACCGCAGCCAGTGACAGCTCAAACCAGCTTACCGGTCGAATTAGCTGATGTCATAAGCAAGCCGGTGGCAGATCGATCGGAAGCTGAAGCTCGAAAGCTGGCTGTGCATTACCGTTCGATCGCTTCACTGCTCGACGGTGAACGCAAACGACTCGCAGAACTGCAGGGACAACTCGAGTCACTCAATAAATCGATCACTACGACTTTGGTCACGACGAGTGTCATGCCTCGAATGGTTCGAGTTCTGAGTCGCGGTAATTGGATGGACGAAAATGGCAAAGTGGTTGAACCGGGCTTTCCTGAAGCACTCGGTGGATCGCCAAATCTCGGCCGGCGGATGACGCGAACCGATTTAGCGAATTGGGTGGTCAGTCGCGAGAATCCGCTGACCGCTCGCGTGACGGTCAACCGACTTTGGAAGTTGTTCTTCGGTGCCGGCTTGTCCTCGCGGTTAGATGATTTGGGTTCACAAGGGCAATGGCCCAGTCATCCCGAGCTGCTCGATTGGCTGGCGCAGCAGTTTGTGGAGTCGGGTTGGAACGTCAAGCAGATGGTGAAGACAATGGTCATGTCGGGTACCTATCGCCAAGCGTCTATCGCTGATTCGCAGTTGACGGAACGCGATCCATTCAACCGTTTGCTCGCGCGGCAGTCGCGTTTCCGATTAGATGCCGAAGTGATTCGTGACAATGCGTTGGCGGTCAGTGGGTTGTTGGTGGATGACGTTGGCGGCAAGAGCGTCAATCCATATCAACCACCGGGTTACTGGGCTTATTTGAACTTTCCTCAACGTGAATGGGCGAACGGTAAGAATCAAGAACTTTATCGCCGCGGTGTTTACACGCATTGGCAACGGCAGTATTTGCATCCATCGTTGTTAGCGTTCGATGCGCCGTCGCGCGAAGAGTGCACTGCGGATCGCCCGCGGTCGAACACTCCGTTGCAAGCCCTTGTTCTGCTGAATGACCCATCGTATATCGAAGCCGCCCGTGTGCTGGCTGAGCGCACTCTGGCTCAAGGGCTAAAGAGCGAGCCCGAGCAAGTCGATTGGCTGATGCATACGACGCTTAATCGTTCACCGCGGGTGGAAGAGCTTGAACTGTTGACTCAGTTACTTCAAAGCCATCGCAGTCAATATCGCAGTGATCCTGATGCTGCAAAGAAACTGATCGCAGTCGGTGAAAAAGCGCCTGACAGTCGGTTCGACGCTTCGGAGCTTGCCGCTTGGACCAGCGTCACACGTACGGTTTTGAATTTACATGAAACGATCACTCGCAATTAGTGCGAGTGAATTGGATGGAATCCAGCTACGCAATGCAAGTTCTTCGTAGCTGGTTTTGTAAAAAACCGGCTGCACCTGCCATTTATGCCAACAGTACTTTCCAAGGCGAAACCACAATGCAACTTCCACCTGAAATAGCTCGCCGCGCGTTCTTGAATCGAGCCGGTGTGAGTGTTGGGGCAATGGCTCTGGCAAACTTAATCGCGGGAAAGTCTCGCGGCGAGGATGCATCGAAGCGTTCGGCTAGCGGCGCAACTCCAGCTACCGGCGCGATCCAGCATCTGCATTTTCCGCCCAAGGCCAAGCGGATCATCTGGTTGTATATGGCGGGCGGGATGAGTCACTTGGACACGTTTGATTACAAACCCATACTGGCCGCCATGGCTGGACAGCCGATGCCGGAATCGGTGACCAAGGGCCAACAGATCGCTCAGCTGCAAGGCCAACAACTGAAGTGTTTCGCGCCACAGCATCCTTTCAAACGTTGGGGCAATTCGGGACAAGAGATCTGCACCATCTGGCCTGAACTCGGATCGCGATGCGCCGATGACATGTGCATCGTGCGATCGATGTTCACCGAAGCCATCAATCACGATCCGGCGCATACTTTCATGAATACCGGTTCGATGAACGCCGGACGACCTGCTATGGGTTCTTGGTTGCAGTATGGTTTAGGAAGTGAGTGCGAGAATTTGCCGGGCTTCGTCGTCATGGTTTCGACTGGCAAGTTTGGTCAGAAGCAACCGATTGCCGCGCGGCAATGGCACTCGGGGTTCCTGCCAAGCAAGTATCAAGGTGTCGAATTTCGTAGCACAGGCGATCCTGTGCTCTATGTCAGTAATCCGGCCGGGGTGAGCGCTGGCCGTCAGCGTGACGTTGTCGAGACCGTTCAAGCACTCAATCGACTTGAGCAATCAGCGGTTGGCGACGCCGAGATTGCGACGCGTATCAGTCAATATGAAATGGCGTTTCGGATGCAGTCGAGTGTTCCGGATTTAATGAACGTTAGCGATGAACCGCAGCGAATCCTTGATATGTATGGAACGAAGGGTGGCGACGGCTCTTTTGGTGCCAACTGTTTATTAGCGCGGCGTTTGGCAGAGCGCGGTGTGCGTTTTATTCAGTTGTATCATCGCGACTGGGATCATCATGGTTCCATCAAAGAGCACGTGGCAGGAACAGCGGCCGAAGTGGATCGCGGCGCGGCAGCTTTGTTGACTGATTTGAAAGAGCGCGGGATGCTCGACGATACGATCGTTGTGTTTGGTTCTGAGTTTGGTCGCACGCCGATGGCACAGGGCAATGGGCGCGATCACCACTTGGCTGGTTTTACCATGTGGATGGCGGGCGGCGGCTTTAAGCCTGGATTTAGTTATGGTGCGACCGATGAACTAGGCTATCATGCACTAGAGAATCGTGTTTCGGTTCACGATCTGCACGCAACTTTATTGAAACAACTCGGAATCGATCACGAACGATTCACGGTAAAGTTCCAAGGGCTCGATTCGAAGTTAACCGGTGTTGAAGAAGTTCGAGTGGTGAATGAGTTGATTGGATAGCGCTCGCAAGCAGACTTCGTTTCCAAAAGCAAAATACCGATGAAGCCCTATCAAACGTTGATCGATGGCTACAACCTTCTTTTTACAGCGGGCTTTGAGGGGCTAAATCGCGGGCGGGGGTGGTTGGAGCAGGCGCGACAACGATTAATAAAACACTTGGAAACCCATTTGCCGCCCGAGGAACACTCGCGGACTTTGATCGTATTTGACGTCTCCGTCGATGTGCTCAAGGCCCGTGAACGCGATCTAGAGGACGTTCGCGACGGCGCGGTTAGTCCTAACAGCGGCATTCAAGTTGCTTTCGCTTTCGATTTCGAAGAAGCGGACGACATGCTGGAAAGCTTGATTCGCAAGCACTCTTCACCCAAAAATCTAACCGTTGTTTCGAGCGACAATCGTATCCGAAAATGCGCCATGGCTCGGCGAGCGACATCCATCGGCTCGGATGAGTTTCTAAATCGATTAGAGCGACCTGCGCACAAGTCTGAAACAATTGCGAATGAAGAAGCCTCGCGAGCTGATATTAGACTCTCTGATCGCGAGGTAGAGGAGTGGCTGCGCGAGTTTGGAACAGGCTAGGGACAGGCTAGAGGCTAGAGGCTAGAGGCTAGAGGCTAGAGGCTAGAGGTGATGGTCGGTGGTAGCCTCAAGCCTCTAGCCTCACTCCTCAAGCCTGTACAAGTGCTCTACGCCGCGGATGAAAATTTGGTTGCCGGCGATGGCTAGGGAGGCGTTGACGTTTTCGTTGAGTGCATTGACGGAGACGACGCGTGGTACATCGGATGCCGTGACGACCATCGTGTTGCCTTCCAGGTCGGTTACGTAAATATGGCCCGCGGCTGCAACGGGCGATGCGTAGATATTGCCAAGTGAACCGAGTCGCAATGGGCCAGGTGAATCGCGGCCGGTCGGGCCATCAATGCGGGTGATAATGTTCTGATAGTGGGTCAGGAAGTAGAGTTTCTTATCGACTAACAGTGGTGACGGAACGTAGGGCGTACCACGTGTTCGGGTCCAAAGCACTTGCGGTGAATTGGTGACATCGCCGCTGGCTCCGTCGATATTGATTGCCATCAGCACTCGTTTCTCGTAGCTGCTTCCGACGTAGACGATCCCATCGGAGTAGACGGGAGTCGCGACAATGTTCGATGACATTCCGCCGCATTCCCAGATTGTTTCGCCCGTCGACAAGTCATAACCGCGAACTCGATTGGTGCCGCAAACAATCAACTGTTGTTTGCCTTTGTGGGTAACAATGATTGGACTGCTCCACGAGGTGTCTTCGCGACGGTCCTTGCGCCAAACATCCTTGCCGGTGCGTTTATCGAGCACTACGAGAAACGACTGCTCTTCGTGATCCCAGTTGATTGCTAGGTAGTCGCCATAGAGGGCTGGTGAGCAACCTTCGCCGTGTCCGTGCTTGGAATGCTGTACTCCGAAATCGCGTTGCCACAGTACATTGCCTTGATAGTCTAGGCAGTAGAGTCCATGCGAGCCGAAGAAGGCAAAGAGACGCTCCCCATCGGTCACTGATGAATTCGACGCAAGGCTTGCCGTTTGATGCCCCGCTTCGAGAGGCAGTGCTTCGTGAACGACTGTTTGCCAAGCGATCTTGCCGGAGTTGCGATCAATGTCGAGTACCGCGAACTGAAAACGGCTTTCGACGGGCAAGTTATCATGTTCGCCGGGACGACCACTTAGCTTGGGAGGAAGTTTCTCGCCGACAGGGATGGCTGTGGTGAGAAAGACGTGGTCGCCCCAAATGACGGGCGTACTATGACCTCGACCCGGTATCTTCGTTTTCCATGCGACATGTTCAGTACCGCTCCATTCGATCGGCGGGCTAGCTTGGGGAGCTTCGCCGGTTTGCAGCGGACCGCGCCACTGAGGCCAGTTCTGAGCCCAGGTCCGTTGATCGACTGCATTCTGTGCAAACGCTGGGTTTGAAGATTGATCATGAATCAGCCCAGCCGCAAGGCTAATAGCGAGGATTTTCAAGCGTGAGCGCTTCATACAGTTCTCGATCAGTTATAGTTCGAACGAATTCGGAAGCGAAGTTGCGAATAAACACTGCTTTTGGGGCACTCGCAAGCAGTCGGAAACTGCTATGATAAGTGTCGAATGGTGCTTGAATTGAGGCCGGCCTAAACGGCCAATTGCAATCCTGGTGGAGCAGATGGAACACTTGAAATTTTGCTTAGCGATTTTGCTTTCCGCGAGCGGACTGTCAGCCGCGCTTGCTGTTGATACGAAGGTTGCGCAGCAAAGTTCAAATACGCAACCGGATTCGGGGCAGGTAACGATCGAACCTTCGCCTGAACAGATAACCAAGTGGGTTGCAAATCTTGGTTCGGATAGTTTTCGATTGCGTCGCGAGTCGTTCGTCCAGCTGTGGCGCACAGGAAAACCGGCTTTACAAGCAATTCAAGTTGCAATGCGGTCATCCGACAAACAGCAAGCCGAGACCGCGGGTACGCTTGAAATCTTGATCCGCTTGAACGTAACCGAGGATGACCCAGTTGAAGCGGCTGACTTGCTGGGCGATCTCAGTAGTTCTCCCGAGTCAGCGCTGGTGAAATTGTGCGAGAAGGGCTATTGGAATGTAGCCATTCAGTTGCTTGACATGAACGCGGACTTGTTGGACACACTGCGATCATCGGAGCAAGCTTACTTCCGAATGAATCTTCTGGTGGACGAGGCGCTTGAGCAGGACGATGTCACGTTGGCTTGGCCCGTCATTCAAAAAATCCTTCCATATCAGCAAGCCCTCTGGATTGCAAAAAAACAAAGCTTGGAGCCGCCGAAAATCGATGATGCAGATCCAAGCGTGCAGGCTTGGAGCTATTTTATTGCTGGCAAGCATGCTGAAGTGCAGACGACCAATGCGACTTTTGAATTGCGAGCAGACATGGCAGTTCGAGGGTTTCAATGGAATGCGTTTTCGGATCCAAACATCATGCTGGGTTTGGTCGGACAGCGAAAAACAGCGGGGCAACAGGCAGCCCGTGCAGTGATGCTCGAGTTCGCTGAAAAACTGGCCGATAGCGACGCGATTTGGGATTGGCTCATTCCAAAAGTCGAAGATTCTGCTGCGAAAACTCCGACTGTACCGACTGAAGATGAAAAATCTGCGGACGTTCCTTTGTATAGGAAGTATGTCAAGACGGATCGTCGAGTGCTTGATTGGCTGAAGACTCTGCAAGTCGATCCAGGAAATCTTGATCGCACGTTGAACGGATTGATTTTGAGTGGCCGCGCACAGATCGTTCAAGACTTTTTATTGGAGACTGCGCCTGAAAGTAGCTGGTCGTTTTGTTTGATTCGCGGCGAGCAAGAGGCTGCGTTCAGCTCAGTAGGACTTATGGCAGACTTAAGCAACTTCGACAGTTGGCTTGAGAAGCGCCGCGACGACCTTCACGCGGAATCGCAAAAATTGTTGATGACTTATCCTTTTCTGTTTCAGAACACAATGCGCTTGGCGAGTACCTTGCAAAACCTGGGGAAATTCGCTGAAGCCGATGAGACTTATAAAGTGTTGGTCAACGTTTGTCAGGTTGCTCGACAGCGAGGTAGCGAATACTGGGTCATGCTTGCTGCCGAAATGACCCGAGCTGAAGGCCGACATCGTTTTCTGGGAATTCTGGCTGCGAATTATTCTAAGATGGACGTTTCTGTTCACGACCGTGTGCTCTCACAGTTATATCCCGAATGTGAATTGTCCGCCGATGCGCTGTTTCAGACTGCACCTGATTTGAAGGACGGCGAAGGGCTCGAGGGTAAGTGGCAGGCACTTGAGCAACTTTATGCTTACAACCGTGAGTATTTCGGCCCTCTGTATGCCAAAATTTTAAGTAGTTGGTTGCAGCGTGCGCGCAGCAGAATGTCGCAAAGCGATTCGTTTTCCGATGCTCAGCTAACTGAGTTAGCCAAGCTTGCATCTGGTGTAGGTCAATCAGACTTAGCGCTCGAATTCGCAAGCGAGATAGGGGAAGACATTGAGTCTTGGGCGTATGCAGGTAGGGTTTTTAGGGAGCGGGGCAGTTTGAAGAATGCGATAGAGTGTTTTTCAAAGATCCGTCGAACCGAAAGTGGTCATCAAGAATCGATCCTCGAAGAAGCCGACTTGTTGCTTATGCTTGGTCGAGTCACCGAAGCACAGGCTTTGCAGAAATCGCGATGGCTTCGACCGCTAATGATCTATGGAACCCGATCGTGGTTCACCGTGGCTCAGCGGCTGAGCGATGAAGGCCAATACGGGTTGGCGAAGGAATACGTCGAGCCGACTTTTCAGCTATTCGGCTGTGATATGCCTGATGGAATCGCTCTCAAGCAGCGGAACTTCATTGAGATTACCTATAAGTATTGTCAGATCGTTGACGAGTTGAAAGATTCTCAGGCTACGGTCGAGTCAAAAGACATTGAGCTATCGGCGGACTTGTACCGAGCGATATTGGCATATGGCTCTAGCAGTCTCAAGCCAAGTCGTTTTCCAGCAAGTCTCTGCATTTCAATTGGCGCCAAAGAGCGAACTAGACGCGCAACGTTGGCAGCCAGAAATAACGACATGGTGGCTTTCGAACGCCATGCGAGTGTAGCGGAAAACTTGCAACCGCAAGGAGTCGATTTAGTCGAGGACACTTATCTTGAACTTGTTGCAACCGGTAATCAAAAGGTTGGAGACGATCTCTTTGCTCGGTATGAAAAGCGACTGCTGGAGCATTTGGAACGCTGGCCTAAGGACGCAACGACACACAATAACTTGGCGTGGATGTATGCGCGTTGTAATTTGAAACTTGAGGAAGCACTCGAACACTCGCAAATTGCCGTTGAATTGTCGCCGCATTCAGCGATCTTGTTGGATACGCTTGCCGAAGTTCAATTTCGTTTGAAATACTATTCTGCGGCAATCGACAGTATGCATCGTTGCATTCAACTCGATCCCCGAGACCCTCATTTGCGCCGTCAGTTAGAGCGGTTTCTAAAGGCTCAGTTGGATAGTCGGAAAAAGTAGCTTCTTTGATACTTGTACCAACTTGGCCATTTTTAAATTTGACAAATCTGTTTTGTAGTTTTCAGACCCCCAAAAGCCGCATTTGGCGAGCATATGTAGCTGGTTTCGTGAGAAACCGGGCGCACGGGTGACCTTTCTACTGCATCCGGTTTCTCACGAAACCAGCTACCTGACTAAGAAAAATGCGTCCCTGAGAAATCACTTAACCAACAAGCAATCGAAAAGTGAATGCAGCCAGCGCGGCACCAACCAGTGGCCCGAATACAGGAATGGATGCATAGTCCCAGTCGCTGTTGCGTTTGCCTGGAATCGGTCGCAATGCGTGAATGATACGCGGCCCAAGGTCGCGAGCCGGATTGATGGCGTAGCCGGTTGTACCGCCAAGCGACAGGCCAATGCCGAACACCAGCAAGCCGACCGGTAACAAGCCTAGTGTACCTAGACCAAGTTTGGTTGATCCTCCGCTCGTCATTTCAACACTAGGCACAGCCATGCTACCAAAATCAAGGCTGGGCGCCACCATCAGGAAAATAGGGAGGATCAAAACGTAAGTTCCGATCGCTTCACAAACGAAAGCTTGACCGAGGTTTCGAATGGCTGGCGAAGTGCAGAAGCAAGCTAACTTTGCATCGGCGTCTTCGGTCACTTTGAAATGTTCGCGATAGAAGATGTATACCAACAGGCTTCCCAGCATCGCGCCTGCCATCTGCATGGTGATGTATGCAAACGTATCGACCAACGTCAACTTGTTAGCAATCAACATCGCAACACTCACGGCAGGATTTAAATGAGCCCCACTAAACTTTTCAGTGCAGAATGCTCCAACAAAAACTGCCACTCCCCATCCGGCTGCGATCACGATCAAGCCGCTGTTGTTTCCTTTGGTGCGACTCAAGACAACGTTGGCGACAACACCATTGCCCAACAAAACTAAAATCGTTGTTCCAATAAACTCAGCCATGTAAGCATGCATCACGAATCCGCCTTTTCATCAAATCTAAAAACGATCAACAACGAAAGAAACCTGCCAGTTGTTTGAATTCGCTCACCTGTGCGACCTGCCAATTGTTGTCGCGCCCGAGTTCCCCAGCCATCAACCGGGCCACTTCAGGTGCAGCAGTTTCAGCAGCCGCGACATTGAGAAACAAAAGTCGACTGCGCCGCGCCAGAACGTCCTCGACACTGCGGGCCATCTCGTGGCGCACTGCCCATATTACTTCAGCACCATGCAGCGAGTAACCCGCAACCAGTGGTTTTGCCAACTCCGGTTCAGCTATTGCAAGCTGCTCGATCTTCGCCGCATCCGTTCCATAAAGACTTTTGACTTCTCCGCCTGCACCATGAAGCGGCAAGTCGACAGTGGCGCAGGGCCTAGGTGGTAGCCCAGCAACCTTAATGGCCCGGTTGACGCAATCTTCTCCCATTCGTCTCGCCGTCGTCCACTTGCCACCGGTTATCGTCACCATTCCGGACTCTGACACAACAATCACATGATCCCGGGACAATTTTGAAGTGCTCGTCCCTCGGCCTTTGCGGACGAGCGGCCGGATACCTGTGAAGACACTCAAAATGTCAGACTTGGTCGGTTGCTTGGTAAGGTATTGGCCAGCGGTCGTTAATAAAAAGTCGATTTCTTGTTGCTGGGCGCGCGGTTCTAACTCGGCAGTTTCGATCGGAGTATCCGTTGTTCCAACCAGCACATGCCCGTGCCAAGGAATCATAAAGATCACTCGCCCGTCACTTGTCTTAGGCACAATCACGGCCGTTTCACCTGGCAAGAACGACCGGTCGAGCACAATGTGCACGCCTTGGCTTGCCGAGAGCATCGGCACGCCGTGAGCATCGTCTAGCTTTCGGAGTGAATCGCAAAACGGTCCTGTTGCATTGATCACAGATCGTGTCCGAATCGTATGTTGTGTGCCCGTCTCTAAGTCTCTGAACACAACTTCGTTAATCCTTCCCGCACTGTCTTTGTTCAGTTGCTCGACCCTCGCATAATTGACGATTAAAGCATTGTGCTCGGCCGCAGTCTGCAGCATGTTTAACAAAAGACGTGCGTCATCGAATTGCCCATCTGAGTAAAGCACGCCTCCGACAGCCTGAGCCGATTGCAGCGTGGGTACGAGCTCAAGACAATTCGCTTTTGAGATCGAACGTGCTTTGCGAAAACCACTCTTGCCCGATAATCCATCGTAAACTTTGAATCCGAAACCGTACCACCATTGCTGTAACTTACTGGCGCACGGCACGATGAACGACATCTCGTGCACGACATGCGGCGCGTTTTTGCGCAGTCGCGTTCGCTCGTGCAACGCATCGCGAACAAGTGTGATGTTTCCCTGAGCCAAGTAGCGAACGCCGCCATGAACCAGCTTCGTCGAGCGGCTCGAAGTTCCTTTGCCAAAATCATGCTGTTCTAACAAAGCGACTGATAGGCCGCGAGCTGCTGCATCCAAGGCAACGCTTGCGCCGGTGGCACCTCCGCCTATGACAACGATGTCTAGCATGTCATCGTGTTGGTCCAGACGCTTCAGTGTTTCGGTTCGGTTAAATGACATGGGTTATCCTAAGTGAGGTATGCATCCTGCTTGCCGTTTGAACACCAGAAGACTTCTAAGTACCAGTAGACTTCTAGTTAACAGTAGACTTCTAAGACATTTAGATAGCAGAAGGCATCGCAAGCTGGAAGCATACGCCACTAAGCATACGCCACTAAGCATACGCCACTTAGGCTGGTTTCTCCCAGGATCGGGAGCGTTCTAAGGCCTCGGCCCATCGGGCGCGACGCGTTGCTGCTTCGTCAGGCCTCATCTTGGGTTCAAAGACGCGCTCGGATTGCCATATGGAATGAATGTCATCAACACTGCTCCAAAAACCCACTGCAAGACCAGCAAAGAAGGCTGCCCCGAGTGCGGTCGTTTCAATCACCTGCGGTCGAACTACCGGCGACTGCATGATGTCGGCTTGAAACTGCATCAGCAGATTGTTCGCGCATGCGCCGCCGTCAACGCGCAGCTCTTCGATCGCAATTCCTGAATCACTTTCCATAGCTGTCAAAACATCAGCGACTTGGAAAGCGATGCCCTCTAGTGCGGCCCGTGCTAGATGAGCTGAAGTGGTACCGCGTGTCAAACCAACAATGGTCCCACGTGCATAAGCGTCCCAATGCGGTGCGCCCAAACCTGCGAAGGCAGGCACCATGTATACGCCATCGCTATCGGTGACTTGTGCTGCCAATGACTCAACTTCCGACGATGATTTGATAATTCCAAGTCCATCGCGGAGCCACTGGACAGCGGCACCGGCGATGAAAACACTCCCTTCAAGTGCATAGTTGATTCCTGCCGGGGTCCGCCAAGCGACGCTGGTTAACAGGTTGAGCTTTGAAGCTTGGGGGCGATCGCCGATGTTCATCAGCATGAAACAACCGGTCCCATAAGTGTTTTTTGCCATGCCATGGCGAGTGCAATTTTGACCGAACAAAGCCGACTGTTGATCGCCCGCTGCACCACCCAATGGAATCGCTGCTCCTAGCAAATTCGCTCTCGATTTGCCATACACTTCGCTTGTACTTCGAATTTCCGGCAAGACCGACTTGGGTACGTTCAGCAATTGAAGTAACTGGTCATCCCACTGACCGGTTTCCAAGTTCATCAACATTGTTCGAGATGCGTTGGTGATGTCTGTGACATGCAGTTCGCCGCCGCTGAGATTCCACAGCAGCCAACTGTCGATGGTTCCAAACGCCAGCTCACCGCGTTCAGCTCGCTCGCGTGCTCCGGAAACGTTGTCGAGCAACCACCGGAGCTTTGTTCCTGAAAAGTACGCGTCAACCACAAGTCCCGTGCGACGCGAAATCAGCTCGGCATGGCCATCGGCTCGCAGCTGATCGCAAAAGCCGGCTGTCCGTCGATCTTGCCAGACAATGGCGTGATGTATGGGTTTACCTGTTTTACGGTCCCACACCACAGTCGTTTCGCGTTGATTGGTAATTCCAATCGCGGCCACATCGCTAGCAGGAATACCACATTTTGAAAGAACCTCTTTGGCTACTTCTAACTGGGAGTTCCAGATTTCGGTGGCATCGTGTTCGACCCAGCCGCCTTGTGGATAGAACTGTTTGAACTCGCGTTGTGATACACCCACGACTCCGCCGGCTTGATCAAACAAGATCGCTCGCGAACTGGTTGTACCTTGGTCTAAGGCCAGAATTACACGCACCATTTATACGCCTAGGTCAAAAAACGAAGCAGCAAAACCAGTTTGTTTGTTCGCTGGTCTTGGGGAGGATTTGCACTGTGATGTTCACTGTAACGGAAATTTCAGTTGGCTGCGCCCGTACATGCGCTCGTATTTCCGACCAAAATAGGATTCAGCTAAGAGGTTGGTTTTATTTGAAAATGAACGCAGTGCAGGTCCGCTGCCGGATGGGCTAGATAGTGCAAAAGTAACGAATGAAGAAATTGCGGGGGAGGTTGGGATTTCAGATCTCAGATCTCAGATCTCAGATCTCAGATCTCAGATCTCAGATTTCAGATTTCAGATTTCAGATTTCAGATTTCAAATCTAATCCGTTCGCGGACGGTTCTTCATTTCGTTTTTTCGCAGATTCTTGCTCATTTTTAGCAATAGCGCTCGCTTTCAATTTCTGCTCAAAGTCGGCTTGCCAGCGCTGATGTTCGTCATTCAAAGCGGCTTTGCGTTTATCTGTTTCATACTTCAATCGGCTTCGGTCGTTCAAATGGCGCTGCCCTTCGACTTCTGAATTTTGCAGGCTCTTTGCCCAACCGTGAATTTGTCGCGAAATTGAAGTGCACGTTTGTTTCATTTCGGCAATCTCAGATGTCACCGCATCAAATACAGGCATGCGGTCCATTACGCATAACATACTTCGAACTTCACCTGCCGATCCGCGAGCGATATATAAATAATTGAGCAACTCGTTGGTCGTTCCACGCTCGAAGCCTTCCGCAATGTTATTTGATATTGAAAGCGCTGCGCGCTGCAATTGATTGGCGAGGTCTCCTTTGCCGCGCAGAGACGATTGTTGAGTCCAATCGAACATTTTCGCTGCCAGGTCAGCGGCAGCTTGCCAGACAGGCAAGTCCTCGAACCGCTCGTACTTCATGAGAAACTCCAGTTTTTTTGAACTCTAAAGCGATCGAAAATTTAGATCTCAAATATCAAATTTTTGGCCACAAGCGGAAATTAAGTATAGAAAATTACGGGAAAAAGCCGAGCCGAACTTAAGAATTCAAATCTGAAATCTGAGATCTGAGATCTGGCGTGACGACTTGCAACTTTAGCCGTGCGTCGCTCGCGGCAGGACGCAACACACGAGATGCGTCGTTTCGCAACTGCGGTGAAGTATGCGCCTTAGGAAGGGTTACTGCGACGCTAGCACTGCCATGAATTCACTCTTGCATCCGCGCAATGAGCGCGGTACGGCAAATCCATCTCGGAGCCACGAAGCTGAATAACGCGCCATAAAGCGTTTGGGTGGGTTGATTACTGTCGGGAAACCAACCACAATGCGTGCAATTATTGAACGTCAGGCGGTATAGAGCGGATGTGTTGGAGTCGCGACCAATGCGACTTGGCAGGTTTGATTTATAGGTAGTACGGCAGCGGACCCGTTGGGTACGATCGCTTATGCTACGGGCGTTCTAGGAAAACGGGATTTTCGTAACTTCGTCTGACTTCTTTCGTGCAAAATGTCCAAAAATCACACGTTTTTCGGCTACAAAACTGAAGGCTTCCACGACGAACTCTTCGACCCTGAGGGAAATCCTCGGCCCGGCGGGGAGTTGCTGGTAGACTGCGTGAATAACTTGCCCCTGGGTGTTCTGGGCGAGCGGCAGGAAGCGATCGAACGCGCCTTGCACCGCATGGGAATCACCTTTGCCGTTTACGGCGATACGAGCGGCACAGAAAAAATCTTTCCGTTTGACGTTGTGCCTCGCATCGTCGAAGCGAGTGAGTGGACGCGGATTGAGGCGGGCCTGAAACAGCGCATCAAAGCGCTGAACATGTTTATCGACGACGTTTACCACGATCAAAATTCAATCAACGACGGCATTGTTCCACGTCACTTGCTCAGCAAGGCGACCTCATATCGAGAAGCTTGCCATGGACTGTTTCCACCCAAGGGAATTTGGTGCCACGTAACCGGGACTGACTTGATTCGCCACAGTGACGGTGAAATCTATGTGCTCGAAGACAACCTGCGCTGCCCATCGGGCGTGTCGTACGTGCTGCAAAATCGCTTGCTGATGAAGCGAACTTTCCCTCAGTTATTCGCGGCATCCAACATTCGGCCAGTCATCGATTATCCGACCAAGCTGTACGAAACGCTCATGTACCTTGCCCCTGAGCATGTCAACGAACCGCGTATCGTCGTTCTGACTCCAGGCATTTACAACTCGGCCTATTACGAACACTCGTTCCTGGCTCAGCAAATGGGAGTCGAGTTGGTTGAAGGCCGAGACTTGGTGGTCAAAGACGGCTTTGTGTTCATGCGGATGACGGATGGATTCCAGCGAGTGGACGTTATTTACCGTCGCATCGATGACGACTTCATCGATCCTGAAACATTCCGATCCGATTCGATGCTGGGTGTGCCCGGCTTGATGGAAGTTTATCGACAGGGCCGCGTGGCACTTGCGAATGCACCCGGAACCGGAGTTGCTGACGATAAAGTTATCTACGCGTTTGTCCCAGACTTGATTCGCTACTTCTTAAATGAAGAGCCGATCCTGCCGAACGTGCCGACTTACATTTGCGAAAAAGAAGACGATCGCAAATACGTGCTTGCAAACCTCGATAAATTGGTAGTCAAAGCAGCCAATGAAGCGGGCGGTTATGGAATGCTGGTCGGGCCGCATTCGACCAAAGAGCAACAAGCTGAGTTCGCGGTGAAGATCAAAGAGAATCCGCGAAATTACATTGCTCAACCGACTTTGTCTTTGTCACGGGTGCCGACCTTGTGCGACAGCGGTTTTGAAGGACGGCATGTCGATTTGCGACCTTATATATTGTGTGGCAAGGATATTTGGGTGCTGCCTGGCGGGTTAACACGCGTTGCGCTGCGTAAGGGATCGTTGGTGGTCAACTCATCGCAGGGCGGCGGCAGCAAAGATACTTGGGTTATCGCGGCAGATGGTGAAGAGACGGCAACTGCCGAATCGGCTCTTTAGTAAAAATGGTTTATGCGTTTGTAGTGTCCATTCAGATGGTAGGTTTATTAGTTTTAGTGTCGCACGATTGTCCCAATCGTGGCCTGATTAATTGAAATCGCAACAATTGAGACAATTGTGCGACACTGAGCAGGTTTTAATTGAGAGTTAAGCATCTGTTATGCTAAGTCGTGTTGCCGAGTCGATCTACTGGATGGCGCGTTATATCGAACGTGCTGAGAATATTGCGCGGTTCATTGACGTTACTTTGAATCTCATTCTCGACCAACCGCAGACCGCTCACCTCCAGTGGGTTCCGCTGGTTTCAACGTCGGGTGATCATGAGTATTTCAACAAGAAGTACCATCAGCCTAACGAAGAAAACGTCGTTCGTTTTTTGACGTTCGACCGCGAGTATCCGAACTCGATCATTTCGTCGCTCAGCTTGGCTCGTGAGAACGCCCGTACCGTCCGTGAAGCGATCTCTTCCGAAGCGTGGGAGCAGATCAACGAGTTCTATCACTTTGTTCGTCATGCGGCTCGAACGGATGGCAAGATGTCGACGCCGCCCGATTTTTTTAACGCCGTCAAGCAACACAGCCAACTATTTAACGGCATTCTTGACGCTACGTTGTCTCATGCATCAGGTTGGCACTTTGCAAATCTCGGACGATTGCTGGAACGCGCCGACAAGACGAGCCGCATTTTAGATGTAAAATATTTTACATTGCTGCCGACGCTGCAAGATGTTGGTACGACGCTGGACGATTTACAGTGGTCGAGCGTTCTGCGTTCGGTTTCGGCTTTTGAAATGTATCGCCAGCGTTTTCACGGGATCACTATACAGCGAGTTGTAAGTTTTCTGATGCTCGATCGCAGCTTCCCTCGCTCGGTGCTGTTTTGTGTCGACTGGGCCGATCATTCACTGCATCAAATTTCAGGTAGTCCGCTCGGATCGTATTGCAACTCAGCGGAACAAAAGCTTGGTCGCTTGAAAGGCGATTTGGCTTTCGGCGATGTGAACACAATTATCAATCAAGGTTTCCATGAGTTTATTGACGGATTGCAGAGTAATCTTAACGGCATCGGTGGAGCGATCCACGAGACGTTCTTCGCAGTTCGTAATGTGGGGGCCTCACAGAGCCAATTTCAGTCAAACTAAGGTAGTGAAATGACAATTCGAGTTGCCCTGAACCATCGCACTTCCTACGACTATGACAAACTGATTTCGGTCAACCCGCAAATGGTTCGCTTGCGGCCTGCACCGCATTGCCGCACGCCGATTCTGAGCTATTCGCTGAAGGTCGAGCCAACCGAGAACTTTTGCAATTGGCAACAGGACCCACATGGCAACTTCATCGCTCGCTTTGTTTTCCCTAAGAAGACACGTCGGTTGTCGGTGACTGTGGACTTGGTTGCCGACATGTCGGTCATCAATCCATTCGATTTCTTCATCGAAGATTGGGCGGAGAATTTTCCGTTCAAGTACGACGCTGGCTTGGAGCGCGAGCTACGTCCATTTCTCGAAACTGAAGAGTTTGGACCCAAGTTCAAAAAGTTCATTGCTGGACTTGATCGCAAGAAGACTCACATCGTCAATTTCTTGGTTGAATTGAATCGTCGTTGCCAGGAAGAGGTAAAATATCTTATTCGGCTCGAACCTGGCGTTCAAACCCCAGAAGAGACGCTGGTTAAAGGGAGCGGTTCGTGTCGCGATTCCGCTTGGTTGTTAGTTCAAGTGGTTCGCCAACTTGGATTGGCAGCGCGATTTGTATCGGGCTACTTGATCCAGTTGGCTCCCGATCAAAAATCGCTCGACGGACCTTCGGGCACTGAGATTGATTTTACCGACTTGCATGCTTGGACAGAGATTTATGTGCCGGGTGCGGGCTGGATTGGGCTCGACCCAACCTCGGGTCTACTGGCCGGTGAAGGACACATTCCGCTCGCCGCAACGCCAGATCCAAGTTCTGCTGCGCCGATCACAGGCAGTCATGAAAAGTGCGAAGTTGAATTTGATTTTGCGATGAGTGTCACTCGGATACATGAGGATCCGCGAGTTACCAAGCCTTACACGTCGGTGGAGTGGGAGGCTATTGAAAAGCTCGGTCATAAAGTCGATAAGCGTTTGACCAAGAACGATGTGAGACTGACGATCGGCGGCGAGCCAACGTTTGTTTCAATCGATGACATGGATGGAGCGGAATGGAATACGGCTGCCGTTGGGCCCGACAAGCGTCGACTCTCGGAGATCTTGATCAAGCGCTTGCGCGCGAGATTCTGCCCTGGTGCGCTCCTGCATTATGGTCAAGGCAAATGGTACCCGGGAGAATCGCTGCCGCGCTGGGCTCTGGCTTGTTTTTGGCGCAAAGACGGTGTGCCTGCGTGGGAAGATCCTGATTTAATCGCCGATGTAAATTCGGATAATGGCCACACCGTTCGCGATGCTCACGCTTTTGCAAATCGACTTGCCGACATTCTTGATATTCGCAAACGCTGGATTGTTCCGGCTTATGAAGATGTAGCTCAGTTCTTGATCAAAGAGCAGCAGCTGCCCGTCAACGTCGACCCTCGCGACCCGAAATTGAATGATCCCGAAGAGCGAGCGCGCATGGCCCGCGTGTTTCAGCGTGGAGTCGGTGCTCCGGTCGGCTTCGTCGTCCCGCTCCGTCGTCAGTGGTGGCAAGCTCAACCGCGATGGACCAGCGGACCTTGGCCCGTTCGCTCAGAGAAACTGTTCTTGCTGCCCGGAGATTCGCCGATTGGATTGCGATTGCCGATCGACTCGCTTCCTTGGGCCGCGCCGGAAGATCTAGAGCCGCCTTACGAAGTGGACCCGCTTTCTCCGACCGATCCACTACCAAGGCCAGACTATCGGCAAGAATCCGTCAGCAAGAAAACGGATGTTCGCAGGCCTCGCGTATCTGAACAGTACTTGCAGGGTCGCGATGAAGAGGTCGATGAGTTAGAGTTTGAAGATGACGAGACCAAGCCGTCTGCGATCGTGCGCACAGCTCTTTGTATTGAGCCGCGTAATGGAACAATTCACATCTTTATGCCGCCCATGGAACGGCTGGAAGATTACTTGGACCTCGCGCATGCGATCGAAGTCACCGCCGGTGAATTGGATCTGCCAGTCGTCATCGAAGGTTACTTGCCGCCACACGACGCGCGTGTCAATGTGCTCAAGGTGACTCCTGATCCAGGTGTGATCGAAGTCAACACGCATCCGGTCGATAGCTGGGAAGAGTTAGTGTCGTCGACAAGAGCACTCTACGAAGAAGCTCGCCTTGCGCGACTGGGCACTGAAAAATTTGACCTCGATGGAAAGCATTGGGGAACGGGCGGTGGCAATCACGTCGTCTTAGGTGGACGCACGCCAGCGGACAGTCCATTCTTGCGTCGCCCCGATTTGCTTAAGAGCATGATTGCGTACTGGATCAACCATCCATCGCTATCGTATTTATTCAGTGGTCGGTTCATTGGTCCAACCAGTCAGGCTCCGCGGGTGGACGAGGGCCGGCGCGATGCGCTTTATGAACTTGATTTAGCGTTTTCGGTTGTACCCAAGCCAGGCGTACCTTGCCCACCTTGGTTGGTCGATCGGATTTTTCGGAACTTGCTCACCGACTTAACCGGTAACACGCATCGCGCCGAGTTCTGCATCGACAAACTCTATTCACCGGATAGCACCACGGGGCGTTTGGGTTTACTTGAGCTGCGTGGATTCGAAATGCCACCGCATGCTGAGATGAGCTTGACGCAGCAACTACTCATTCGCGCGATGATTGCGAGATTCTGGGAACATCCGTACGAGCTACCCGTTGTCGAATGGGGCACTACGCTGCATGATCGATTCTTGCTACCCCATTTCGTGTGGGAAGATTTCAAGCAAGTCATTGCGGACTTGAAACTAAGCGACTTCGAATTTGAATCCGACTGGTTCGCATCGCACTTTGAATTTCGATTTCCGAGAATCGGCGATTTGGCACTCGATGAATTGCAAATGGAGTTGCGGACGGCTATCGAGCCTTGGTATGTGCTCGGCGAAGAACCAGCGGGTGGTGGCACAGTTCGCTTTGTGGATTCATCGGTTGAACGTTTGCAGTTAAAACTGAACGGGGTGACGTCAGGTCGCTACGTCGTAACTTGCAATAGTCGCAAGGTGCCTTTGGTTCCTACTGGAGTGCCTGGCGAAATGGTGGCTGCGGTACGTTACCGCGCATGGCAACCGGCGAGTTGTTTGCACCCAACGGTCCCAGTTCACAGTCCCTTGACGTTCGATATCCTCGACACCTGGGCCAGCCGCTCGATCGGTGGCTGCATGGTCCACGTGGCCCATCCGGCAGGTCGCAACTATGAATCGTTCCCAGTGAACCCTTATGAGGCCGAGGCCCGACGCGCCGCTCGCTTCTTCCGCATGGGACACACGCCAGGTCAAATAAAGCTTCCCGCCAACGAACATAACCCAATGTTTCCAGTGACATTGGATTTGCGCCGCAAACCGAGTTAACCTTTACGCGATTCCCGTTCTCATACCTATTCATCCCAACGCTGTGAAGTATTTTCTTTAGGAAGATAGCTGGTTTCGTGAGAAACCGGATGCAGTAGAAAGGTCACCGGTGCGCCCGGTTTCTCACGAAACCAGCTACATATGCTCGCTAAAAGGCTTTACAGCGCTACCTATTCATGGCACGGCAATTTCGTACTCTTACTCAATTAAATGGATCCCATGTCCAAATAGTCTAAGATCTCGGAGCTGCAAAAGTGTCAGGTAAAGATAAACAGGTAGAGAGTGCATATGCAATCGCACGTGAAAGTTATGCTCAGCTTGGTGTTAATGTTGACGTCGCCATCGATCGGTTAAATAGCGTATCCATATCTTTGCACTGCTGGCAAGGTGACGATGTACGTGGTTTCGAAGGAACCGGGGCGGAACTTGGTAGCGGACTTGCCGTCACCGGTAACTACCCTGGCCGAGCCCGAACGCCAGTCGAATTGCGAAGCGATCTCGACGTTGCCTATTCACTCATCCCCGGCCGACATCGTTTGAACTTGCACGCAAGCTACGGTGAATTTCCTCTTAAAATTGACCGAAAAGAAGTGGACGTTGCGCATTTTCAAGGCTGGATGGATTGGTCCAAAGACACTGGTATTGCTCTCGATTTCAATCCCACTTATTTCGCACATGCCCTGGCCTCCAACGGCTTTACACTCGCGCATGCGAACTCGAATGTCAGGCAGTTTTGGATTGATCATGGTATTGCCTGTCGAAAGATCGCGGCCGCGATGGGAGCGGCTCAAGGAACTCCGTGCGTGAACAATGTTTGGGTTCCTGATGGTTACAAGGACTCTCCAGCGAGCCGTTCGCAGCCACGAGCTCGCTTACAAGAGTCACTCGATGCCGTCTTTGCAGAGCAACTGGATCCCAAGTTCATCTTGGATGCGGTCGAATGCAAACTTTTCGGGATAGGTTCGGAAAGTTATGTTGTCGGCTCGCATGAATTTTATATGGGCTATGCAATCACCCGACAGAAATTGTTGTGTTTAGACGCTGGACACTTTCATCCCACTGAGGGAATTGCTGACAAGATCTCATCCGTTTTGATGTACGTGCCTGAACTCTTGTTGCATGTTAGTCGTGGCGTCCGCTGGGACAGCGACCATGTGGTGACCTTCAACGACGACCTGCAAGCGATCACACAGGAAATCGTCCGTGGCAACTTCCTTGACCGTGTCCATATTGGCTTGGATTATTTCGACGCCAGTATCAATCGTATAGCCGCTTGGGCGATCGGAGCTCGCAACTTACTTAAAGGTCTGCTCGTGGCTTTGCTGGAGCCAAGTGAGCGGATGCAGCAGTCTGAAAATGAAGGCGACTTCACTGCTCGGCTTGCGCTGATGGAAGAATTAAAGGCGATGCCTTGGGGAGCTGTGTGGGATTATCATTGTCTACGCTCCGAGGTGCCTGTTGGGATGGCGTGGTTGGAGCGCGTTGGCGAGTATGAAAGGGAGGTGTTGGTAAGGCGGTAGGAGGGGGCGTGTAGCGCAGGGGTAAGGATTTCAGGGATGCAGAATCGCAAGCTGGAAGCATACGCCACTGGAAGCATACGCCACTAGAAGCATACGCCACTAGGCCAACTCGGAGCCGGTTTGAGCAACTACCTTTTCGTAGGTTCGGCCTTGGTTCTTTGCAAAGTTGCCGACGTTTTCTAAGGCGATGTTGTATAGCCGTTGACCATGTTCGGTCGGATAGTCACCGGTAATGCAAGCTCGGCACAGTTGATCTTCAGAAAGTGCAATCGCGTTGGCAATCGATGAGACTGGAAGATATCGCAGCGAATCACATCCAAGCACCGAAGCCATCTTCTCTTGCACTTCTTCCGTCAATGGTCCGCCATTCAAGAATTTCGGAGCGAACAGTTCGTCGATGGTTGACATGTCGATGCCATAGAAACACGGCGCAATGATCGGCGGGCAGGCGACGCGAACATGGATCTCTTTCGCACCACCGAGCTTGCGGATGCGATCCAGAAGCACTTTCATAGTGGTGGAACGAACGATCGAATCTTCGACCAGGAACACACGTTTGCCCTCGAGAACTTCGCGGAGCGGCGTGTACTTGCTTGCGGCTTTGGCATCGCGAGCTCGGCCACCTTCAATAAAAGTCCGTCCGCTGTATCGGTTGCGAATCAAGCCTTCACGGCTCGGCACACCTAGCTCGTAAGCCATCGCATCCGCAGCCGCTTTACTTGTGTCAGGTACAGGGACCACGATGGTGTCTTTATCGATGGGAACTCGTCCATCCGCTCGCTCGATCCTTGCAAGCTCTTCGCCTAGCCGAGTGCGTGAAAGGTACACGCTGCGTTCGTCCAGAGTGCTGGCGACGTTGGCAAAATAGATCCATTCGAAGAAGCAGTGGGCTGTCCGTTCACTTTTTGCAAACTGAGTTACTTTGACGCCATCAGGACGGACAACAATCAAGTGGCCAGGCAGTAGCGAACGGATGCTATCAGGTTCGAAACCTAGATTTAGCAGTGCGACACTTTCACTGGCTGCGGCGAACAGTGGGCCTTCAAGCGCGTAACACATCGGCTTGATGCCAAGCGGATCGCGTGCGAGCAGCATTTCGCCACGTGCGTTTAGAAACGCGAGACTGTAAGCGCCGTCAAACTGAGTCGCTACTTTGGCAAACACTTCGGCAATATCGCGGCCAGGTGCACCTGAGGAAAGTTCGCGACCGAGCTCATGCATAATGATCTCAGTGTCGGTGTCGCGAGCCAAGTGATGCTCGCCTTCGCGAAGCAGTCTAGCACGCAGGGCAGCATAATTCGCCAATTGCCCGTTGAAGCAGAAACTAAACCACTTGTGTTTGTGAATGTGTTGACGCTCGAATGGCTGAGCGTAGTTGCGGTCATCTTTCCCACAAGTGGCATATCGAACGTGACCAATCGCAGCGCGACCAGCATATTCAGTCATCAACGCTTCGCTTTTCCCACGATGCGACAAACGGAAAACTTCGGCAACCGTTCCGACGTCCTTCATTGTGTCGAGCAGCGTCGATCGCTCTGGGTTGAATGTCGTCATTCCAGCCGCCAATTGGCCACGGTTCTGGATATCTTGCAGCATTCGCGGGAGTAAACGCGAGATTTCATTGGGTCCGTGCTCAGTGCACAAGGGACTCGGCTCAGCGCTTGGCAAGTGATAAATTGCAGCCACGCCACACTCGTGATGCAGTTCGCTCATCGTAAGAACCGGCTCCTGAAGGACAATCCGCGTCGGACTGGTTTTCCGTGCATCGCAAGAACATCGCGACCAACGCTTAAAGTGTATCCGCAGAGTCCAAGTCAGCAAACGGATTGCCCTTGGAGTTGCGTCGGATTTGTGCTTTTGCGGTGCTGTAAAAGCAAGTAATCGCAGGCAATTGCATCGGGTTCAGTCAATTAGGATTTTTTTACGCCCGCTCGCCTAGCCGAAATGTCTCGTTATTCGGATAATCCCCACCGGTGGAATCTGTTTGTCGTTGTCGCAATTTGGGCTTGCGAGACAGTTTTCGATTCTGAGTGCAAAAGCGTTAGCAGAGGCGTTGTCATGGAATTCTCGACACGTAAATCAGTGCTTGATTCGGCGCAGACCTGCGTCGTCAAAGTGGGCTCACGGGTTCTAACCGGACCTGACGGGCGACTCGATCGCGAACAAGTCGGCAACTTAGCCTCGCAATTGACCACACTGACCGAACAGGGACGCCAAGTCGTGCTTGTTAGTAGTGGCGCGGTCGCCAGTGGCGTCGGCAAATTGGGTCTGCCCGCGCGGCCCACCGATTTGGCGTTGCTCCAAGCGGTTGCTGCCGTCGGTCAAGCACATCTGATTCAAACTTATGAACAGTTCTTCTCGGCTCGTGGCAAACACGCTGGCCAAGTGCTGTTGATCGCCGATGATCTCGATGACCGCATCCGTTACCTCAACGTACGCAACACGCTGCTTTCACTCCTGCGACTTGGCGTGATTCCGATTATCAACGAAAACGATACCGTTGCCGTCGATGAATTGATGACGACCTTTGGCGACAATGATCGTTTGGCGGCAATGGTTGCGGGGCTGTTGCCCAGACCGGTACTGGTGATTCTCAGCGACGTGCAGGGGCTCTATGACCGCGATCCAACCGCCGAAGACGCCAAAGTGATTCCTTCAGTCGAACAGATCGACCAGTCGATCATGAACTTAGTGATCGATCGCCGCACTGGACTCAGCAAAGGCGGCATGGGAAGCAAGCTGCGGGCGGCTCAGTTTGTCACTAGCAGTGGTTCGCCAGTTATCATCGCTGGCGGTCGCATGGAGAACATATTGCCGCGCCTGTTTAGTGGCGAAGAAGTCGGCACATTGTTTTTGCCTCAATCTCGCAGCCTGGCACCTCGTAAACGTTGGATCGGCTTTACGGCTCAAGCGGCAGGCAAAATTCATATCGACGACGGAGCAGTAAAAGCCATCGTTTATGAAGGACGTAGTTTGCTGGCGATCGGAATTAAGGACGTTTCAGGTCAGTTTGAAAAAGGGGATGTTGTTGCGATCGTTGACGGTGAAGGTGAAGAGATCGCACGCGGTCTAGTCAATTACACCGCCGCCGAAGTGCGACAAATCCGCGGTTGCCGTTCTCCGCGAATTGCTGAGATTCTCGGTCAACGCCCTTACGAAGAGGTTGTCCACCGCGACAACATGGCTTTGGTGGGACTGAAAACGAGTAGCCCAGAATCGTGATGCTAGGAGGCACTTGATGTTAGATGAAGACCAAGACGACTTGCCGCCCGGCGCCTCGGGCGATCGTCCACTAAGTATCAGCCAACTGAATTTCTACATCAAGCAATTGGTAGAAGAGTCTCTTCCCAGGATCTGGGTCACTGGAGAAGTCTCTGACCTCAGTCGACCGAGCAGCGGCCACATTTATTTTACGCTCAAGGACGAACAAAGTCAGATACGGGCCGTCATTTGGAGAACGACAGCCCAACGATTGCCGTTCCAGCTTAAGGACGGATTGAAAGTCATTTGCAGCGGAGCGGTGGAGGTCTATGCGCCCCGTGGCAGTTATCAATTGATCATCAGCCAGTTGCAACCCAAGGGGATCGGACCGCTCCAACTGGCATTTCAACAACTGCATAAGAAACTAGCTGCCGAAGGCCTCTTTGATCCTGCCAAAAAACGACCGCTTCCAAAGTTCCCTAAGCGAATTGGATTTGTAACGAGCCCCAGCGGTGCAGCACTTCACGACTTTCTCGAAGCCGCTCGGTCGCGTTGGCCAGATATTTGCCTGACAGTGATACCGGCTCGCGTTCAAGGTGAACGGGCTCGCGAAGATCTTGTGCGAGGGATTCGAATCGCACAAAAGTTGATTCCAAAACTTGATCTCTTGATCGTCGGCAGAGGTGGCGGCAGCATGGAGGATCTCTGGTGCTTTAACGAAGAAGCGGTCGTGCGAGCCCTAGCCGCGTCGACGATACCGACGGTCTCCGCAGTGGGCCATGAGATCGATGTCACACTTTGCGATTTGGCCGCTGATCTTCGCGCGTTGACACCGACGCATGCTGCCCAATTGGTTCTACCCCACCAAGACGAACTGTATCAGCAAGTCGAACAACTCGCTCGTCGGTCGCGTGGAGCGATGTTCAATCGCATCAAGCACTTGAAGCAGCGACTTGGTTATATGTCTGACCGAAGTGTGCTTGCGCGGCCACATGAACTTCACAAACAACGTCGGCAGTTGGTCGATGAGATCGATTTGCGAGCCCGTGCGGCGATCTGGAACGTATGGAACGTGAAGAGTGAAAAACTAGCTGGAATGGCCCGAGCGACTGCTGCTCTTTCGCCGCTCGGCGTGTTGGCTCGCGGTTATAGTCTGACGCAAGTCGAAGGTTCTACGGCTCCGTTGACTTCTTATAAGTCGGTCGCGCCCGGCGATTTGATTCGAACAACGTTAAAAGATGGAGTCGTTGTCAGTAAAGTTACAACACGCGGCGCAGGGAACTAGTGCAAAGTGTAGAATATTCGTCCTCAAACTGCATTCATCGCGAAGTACGAAAAACGGCTCGTGTCGTTCGTGATCTAGATCGAATTCGAAGCCATGCAGTTGAGATAAGCATTACACCCTCCAACTGGGATGGCTGAAAGTCGGTAGCGGAATGCGTCAAGCATTTCGTTCATGCGACTTCGGCCCTGCAAATTCAATCTCCGAAAGCCTTGACGGCTTCCGCTACGGTATTCATCCACGACTTTTCGCCATACCACCCTCCAACCCAATTGCCTCGCCACAACGTGGCCAAACAATATAGCCCAGGGTTAGCCGCTCGCGAGCCTCAAGCGAGCGACGGCGTAACCCTGGGTCGTCGTTGCAATGGCATTGGCGGTGAGCGTTTATGCATCCATCTTGGAAGTCAATGTTCGAACCGCAACATCAGGTTCGTCATGCATTCATTGGTCGAGAGGTTTGCGGATTGCAAACAGGCCCAATTGCAAATGAATGTAACCTTGCGCAAGCAGATTATTGTTGTTTTGACCGTTTTGTTTTGTCCTTTCAGGACGTTGCCTACATCGTGTGTGTTTTTCCAGGGCGGCGCTAAACGCTCTGCCCTGGGCTTGCATGTTATTGCCGTTCAGGCCGGAAAACGCGAAGCGACGTACATAGGCGAACCGAAACATGAAGAAGAGGTCTTACGCATAGTCGCGAAGTCAAATAGATCAAAGTTCGAAGTTATGCGTCTCGATACTTTCGCGTGAAACGATCTGTTGCTTACATCAAATGCACCGAGATCAATCGTCTTCAAATTCACTTGTTTCATTATCATCTTCATCTTCATCGTCATCATCATCATCATCATCATCGAACTCATCGTCAAATTCGCCTACATGGAAGCCATCTATGTCTTCATCGCCAGCGAACATGCGCTGCCCCTGCCAGACGACTCCGGGACTCTCGTTGAACGAATCATCGTTACCTGAGATCTCAACAACCTCTGCTTCCAGGGGATAGCATCGACGTTGCCACTCGAGCACGACCCTCTGTGCTGCGTCGTCGTCTTCCGCGAGTACTCCCCAGCTGCCCATATAGGAATCGGCTTCCTCTTCGTGTGGCAGACGCCCGGCAAAGGTCATCCAGTTCTCATCGAGTGGCTGACGAATCAGCACTTGATAAAAAGTTACTTCGGCGGGTGTTTGGCGTTCGCGCAAAGCCTGAAAGAACTCTTCGGGTGCCAAGTATGATTCGAGCAATCGATCTTCGAATCGAGTCGCATAGGATGTGTCCGAGAGGTATTTCTGAGCTGATTCAATCGCCCGGACAAGTAGCGACGTGATACCCGGTGCCGAGAGGTAGTCGACGGTTGCCAGTGGCGTAGCAAGGGCGGTTTCAAATTCTTGCGCCGCGTCATCGATTCGGTTAAGTGCTGCAAGCGCACAACCGCGGATGACCGACAAGTGCAGGGCAGGCTCGCCTACCAATTCTCGCTCATGGTCAATCGCTTCGAGTGCCGCGGCAGGCTCGCCACGCTCGAGCAAACCTGTGGCACGATAGTAGTCGATCCACAGTTGGTCGCCGACTGCGGCCTTGTAGCGATCCAAATAGGTCAGCATGATTTCGTATCGCTTCAACGTGAATGCGGTCAGTCCAGCTTCCCAAGCGACTTGGGGGATGTCCGCTCCCTCGCGCAAACACACGTCCAGCACGTGCAGAGCATCCCGCAAGCGATCCGTTTCACGATAGAGAGAAGCGAGCTTGATTGCGACCTCGCCCAAATTGCGTTTCAATCGAAAACTGCGCGCGTAGCATCGTTCTGCTTCGCCTAGATTGTGCTCGGACATATAGTGATCGCCTGCACGCATAAAAGTACCCGACTTGGCATCTTTCAACTGAATCGCTTTTTTGAAGAGCGGCTCGAGACGATCCGATGTGATCGTAGCACCAAATTCTTGGTTGGGTCCAAATCGCAAGCGATTGCCAAGGTCTCCTAACATGGAGAGCACCGCCGGGTTCTCTTGAAAGTTCTTCGATAGTTGATTAGCCCACGTCCAAATCTCGGCTGCATCTTCACCTTCACCCATCGCATACCCCATCATGTGCAAAAGCGCACAAGCGTCTGTGTCGTGGGTGACGCTGCCGGTATCGATTGAACGGATGGCTTCGCGTATACGCACCAGTTCTTCGCTGACGGTGTCCTCGTTAAGTGCTTCGAACATGGCACCAATTTCAAGTAGTCGCTCGCGGTGAGGTGTAACGAGGGCTTCGTTTTCGTCGACTGAATCTTCCGTTTTGATGTACGAAAAAGTTGCAACGCCGTCACTGGTGGTCGGTGAAGCCGCAATTTCCCTCGCGTACGGCGCCAAGGGAGAAGTCGGCAAGTCGGGATCTTGAAGGGCCGTCAGTCGACGCAGCGTCAACCAATCGTTGGCGGTGCTAGCACGTTGCTGTAATTGCTCAGCCAGCCGATCAGCCTGACGTTTTTCGCCCGCGAGTAACTTGATCGAAATCAAACGCAGACGGACTTCAAACCACAGGTGCGCACCTTTGCGATCCTGCAGCAGTCGATCCCACTGGAGCAATGGTTCTGCGGCCGCTGTCCAGTCTTGCAGCATCGCGGCACGAAGCGACCGATTCAAATCTTGGTCCATGTCAAATGCAGGGCATTCGCCTGCAGGCGGTTGCATTGAGAAGACTGCATGAAGCGGCAGTTCTTCGGGCTGACTAGTCAGAATCAGTAGCGAATCCAGTTCATACAATGTTCGCAATTGCGCTTCTAGCTTCAATGTAACTTCTTCGCGCTCTGTAAGGATCAGCGCTTCGCGATACATTTCAATGGCCGTTTGAGTGCGTCCTTCGAGGAACGTCATCCAAGCGATTTTCTTGCGCGCCAGCCAGCGGCGGTCACCGCGACTAGACAGAGGCGTCGAATCATCCAAAACTAAGTTGCACTGATGCTGTGCAATTTCCGAATCGTCAGCGGCCATGTAAACGTCGCATGAGTACTCGCGAAAACAGCCAACGCAACTTAGTTTTCCGGTCTGGCGACAAATCTGGAGCCCGTCGGTGATACATGCTTGCAGGCCCTCCGAGTTGTAGCCTTCCATTTGACCGGTCGCTTCAGCCAGATTTTCGTAAGCGCATGAACTAAATTGATAAGCGAGTCCCTCGAACAGTGGCAGAGGCATATCGGGTTGGATCTTGCGACATTGCTCTTCGCTTTCGAGCAGTGCGATCAATTCAATCGCGCGTTCGCGCATCGTCTGAAACTCATACAAGTACTGCGCTTGGTCCATCTGATGAAACGTACCAAGCACGTAATGATAAAGACGTCGTTCGCGCTTAGCCCTTTGTCGCAGTTCGCCGAACAACCTGAAGGAGCTCAGGTATTTCGCCTGGTCGATCAACTTGCCAGCTTCGTCCGAGAGTTTTTCAAGTTGCTCGTCGATTTGAGATTCGTCGTTCTGATCGCTCATTGATTCCGTCGTCGCAAGAAAGGAGTGCTCGTCGAGTACCGAGAATTGACACGTTAGCTCATGCGCTTCAACGTTACAATGACGGCTGACTTGACAGCATTGACGGTTGCTACCTACATGCTTGCCTTTCAATGAAATCGTTTAGCCGGTTCTTGAATCATTTGGCCGTCAAATTGTAATTTTGGGAACCACTTTTGTAAAAATCGTCCGTCTATGACGTCAAATCGGGGACCTGGATCCACGGTCGATTAGCTTTATACGTAGAAATGCTGTTCCGCTGGAGGAACTGGCCTTACAGAACGGCGATGGCACAGGGTTCGCAGTACTCCTAAATCACAATCAACGGATTGCCTATCGATTTGGATTGCCTGCGTTTAGAGCCCGCTTAAAGGAGATCGACATGCTTGTACTATCCCGCAAACATAATGAAACGTTGCATATTGGGAACGACATTGTGATCACAATTGTGCGTGTACGAGGGGACTCGGTTCGGATCGGAATTCAGGCTCCCAAAGAGATTCACATCATGCGCAGTGAGTTGATTGGAATTCCGCCGAAACAGACAGATGCTTCCGAAGAGGCTTCAGAAAAAAAGCCAAGCCAGGCCTCGAAGCCGACCGCTGAAGATGGCAAAGGTAAGATTGAGAACGGCCCGCTAGCTGCCTTTCTTAAAGTCTTTCCCAAAGTAGAGCTAGCGACAGCGTCTTGATTGCCGGCTGAATCAGTGAGCCGTCGGCGCTAGCCGCGGGTGAACGGAGCATTCGTCGTTCATGACCAATAGTCCAGTTTAAGCGTACTGAATCAGTGAGTACTGAATCAGTGGGCCGTCGGTACTAGCCGCGGGTGAACGGAGCATTCGTCGATCACGACCAATAGTCCAGTTTAAGCGTACAAATCACGAGGAGACAAGTCCTTGGTTAGACTCTGGAAGAATCAATCCGCCCTACTTCGTTCACCCGCGGCTAGCGCCAACGGCTCACAATCCCAGGGTAATCTCTTAGTAGCGTGTTGACTTATATAGCAATACACATACGTTCTCAGAAGCTAGCCAAAGTGGATGACCGGTTTTTCGGGGCGCGGGCGTCCTTGCCCAATGTCACTCACTTTCTCCTTAGGCGACTGGTTAAATTAGACGATAGTACGCAGTAACTCAGTCCAGTATAGGAACCTTATATCCAAGGGCTCCAATGGCTTTGCCAGCAGGTAAACCTCTGTAATTTTCATGGCACAGAATGCACTTGTCCATCACCACAGGAATCGCGGTTGCTGCTAACAAATACCGCTTGCCTTCTTCAGTCACTACTTCGTCATAAGCCGGCTGACCGGCAAGCAACTTGGCGACGGCTCGCTTTTCAAATCCCTCTTGCGGCGCGTTGGTAGGTTCGTAGGGATCGCCAGTCGCGTCCAACAATCGGACTTCATGCCAACCTTTTTTCTTAACTTCGGCGAACAGTGCTTTGAATGCGCTTCCCGCGGGCAGAGACTCTTTGCCATCAACATAATGAGTTGTGATCAACACGATGCTGGTTTTATAAATGTCGTCCAGCATTCGGACTTCGCGACGCGCGCGTTCGACGGGTGTGGTTGCTTTGGGCGCGTCAGCGGCTTGACCGGGACGGTTTGCAAGAACGGAAACTATCGCGATTGACGCAGCGACTGCTACCAAGCCAAAGAGTTTTATGGTTTTCAAAATCGGGCTCCTGTGGAGGACTTGAAAGAAGTGGATCGAGCAGTCCACTTTATCAGTCGCAAAACAGGATGTCAATATCCTGTTTTAGGTTTCTACTTGAGAATGTAGCGGCCGGCTGGATTGCAACGCTAATTCAGCTCCCAAAGATCTTTGGGCAATTCAGTCGGCCAGTCGCCCTTAAGAATCACATTCCGAATTTGAACCTGATCTTTCTGAGGCTCGCAGTAAAATCCGAATCTCGCCACTGTTTCTTTCTCTAGCGGACGGCGATAGACATCTGTTCCGGCCACCGACAGTACAACTTTGCCCCCTTCGATCTTTAGTTGAACACGATTCCAAGCGTTCAATTCAAGTTTCACTGGCGCAAGCACTTCGGCGTTTGGGTCGTCGCCCAGGAAGTTCGATTCTTCAGTAGCCTTGCGTGCTCGGTTGCTTGTAGAAATCCATTTCAAAGAGATCTTTCCATCTCGCATCAAGTAGGCGATTCGGCCGAGTGAGGGCGATGCGTTCTGTGTTTCAGGCGTATGGTAAAACTCGTATTCCACGTGTTCTCCTTCACACAGTGGCCGCGAGTAAGTCATGTTGCTTTGGAGTGGTTTAGTCTGACTTGCGTTTTGAGCGTTCTCTTCATCGGTTGAAAACGGGTCCGGCACCTGCGGTTGAGTCTGCTCGGCATCGTCTGACTGTTTAGCTTGATCGTCGTCTGATTTCGGCTTACCGGCTCGCAATTCGTTGTCGACAATTCTCCAAATTGGCGATAAGTTCTGTGCGCCATCACTTGTTTGAATTCCAGGTTCGTTAGACACAATGTGGCCAGTTAATTTGGGAAGGGTATGGCCAAAAAGCCCGGCGCTCCATCCAGTTAATCCTTCGTCCAGCATTGGAACTTCGCGAGGGATGGCGGTTGGAGAAGTTATTACAACCTCACTAAAGGCAGACGCCCTCGCACCGTAGCTAGCGAGTCCGACAAATGGAACTGTTTTGGCGTCATGCTCGAGGACTTCGAGGGCCTTTTCGCCCATTTTCAAGTTCAGCGAATTCTCTTTAAGGATGCCTTCGAACGCTCGAGCGGGTTTCGAGGATTGGGCATTGAATAGCCCCAACATGCGAGTATTTGGTGCCATCGCATAGCACATGCTCTGCTGTTGTTCTAAGCTCAACATCGTCACCCCACCACAGTATAAGCCATCGGTTTTTTTATCCGTGTGATCAGCAGTGAATTTGATGGATGAGTTTACCGGCAAAGGATATCGGAAAATCAGTTGGCCGTACCAAGCGCCGCCGAAGCACTCGATCCGTTGCTTGTCGTTGACGGTCCAAACAGGAGGTCGATCTTCCCCCTGCCAATTGATCGGCTCGTTTGAAACCACCCAATGCTTCAAGCGGTTTGCGTTGACGAGCGACTTGTCGGTAGCCAATCGCCGCTGGTATCGAATTTCTGACGAGCTATATGCCGGCTGCACGTCAGAATCTTTTACATCCAGGGCAGTCTGTAACTCAGTGCTCAAAGTTTCTTTCCGCATACGCAGCAACACCAATTCGAAAGCAGCGGGTGAAGGTACATTCATCCACCAGTCAATGTATTCTTTATCACTTTCGAATTTTGCGAGCTTGGCGAGTTCCTCGTCAATCGGTTTGCCCCGCATTTCATTACGAAGGTTCAACCAAACTGTCAGAAAGCGTTTTACGTCATCGTTTTCCTTTGCATTGGACAGCAGTTCTTTGACTAATGCTGGGTAGTTACCTTGACTCTCCGTTTGGTTCAGGAGTAAATCGAGCAGACTTATCGACTTTGCTCCTTCGTATGGCAAAAGCTGTTTCAGCTTTTCATTCGCAGGTTTTACGTGAAAGAACTCTGGCGCCGCTATGCTTTGCGGTGCCTCTGCGAAATTGAATTGTTCTAACTTAACCAGTGGGCGGTCTACGAGCATCTTGCGTAAAGCCTTCAATTGCACGTCGGGTTTGAGCTCTGCAAAACTTGCCATCATATCGACATCCATGACGGAGCCTTGGCCCAAATCCGCACGAACGTCAACGGCTCGCGTCGAGATTTCGAACGCCATTGCGGCTTTACCTTGGCGTTTGCATTCGTCAGCTAGACTGCGATAAAAATTTTCCAACATGTAGTTGATGGTGTTTTGGTTGCCACCCTGTACCTGGTTAATGGATTCGACGACCATTGCTACGTAGGAATCAAAGCCAGCTTGATCGCCAGATTCAATGACCTGTTTTATCTGTTGAAGAATCGCAGCTCGAATATCCATACGCATGACATTCTGCTTAAGCAACTTGTTCAGCAGCGGTACCGACGTTTTCGCCGAAACAATGGAAGCCTCGCCACCTTCGGGAACTGATTGAGTCAACGCGTAATACAATGGCAAGCTATGGTCAACGGCGACTGGATTCGCCAGTAAGTCCTCCAATAGCTTGGCTGCTTCACCCGCCTGTCCCAACACACGTTTTGCATAGACCAACATCGCAACGGCGGGTGCCTGCGAACTTGGTAAAGCACGCAATTTTTCAAGCTTTTCAACTAAGCCTGTCAGCGTTTGGGTCTTTCCAGCCAGTTCGATCATTTCGAACGCTAAGTAGCGAGCGGGTTTGGCTTTGGTAAAGCTAAATTCGTAACTATAAGAATTCGTGTTGGTTGGTGGAACGTTGTTGAACATCATGATCTCGTTCGGCCGTCCGGTCGGGAAGACAATTTGTTCCAACGCCTCAGCAATTTTCTCGGCCGGAGCTTGCTTCGCCTTCCATTTATCGACGATGCCGAACAGCTTTGCGGCATACTGAACGGTAACTTCCGGAACTTGATTTGCGACTCTCCCTGCAATGACTCTTGTCGCCGCGTTGGCTTGAGCTCCTCCGAGCAGGCTGCTCTGGAGCTGAGGTTTCGCGATGGGCGGTCCCTCAGCACAAACTCGTTTGACAGCATCAAACGACAAATCAAACATCTCTGCCTCAGCGGCAACGCGTGCGGTCTCCAGTGCCAATTCGATTTTGGCGGTTCTCTCGTCGACTTGAGTCGGTCCTGAAGAACCAGGAAGACCAAAGACCGAAACTTGTCCGAACAACAACACTTTTTGGCCAGTCAGAATTACAAGTGCAGTTAGGATTGCGACAAATCGAGTCGACCGTTTCGAAACACAACTATTCATATGTATAAACCTTTGCTCGAACTGTGTTACGGTTGTCTGAAATTGGCGGCACAGTTGTTATTGCGTTGATTTGGTCTTATCAGCCGGAACGCGTTAGAGAGCGTCCTGCTTAGGAATGAACTTGAAAACGCGGATTTACAGGTGATTTATCAGCCGGAAGGCGTTAGCCTCCGGTTCAATACACAACCGGAGGCTAACGCCTTCCGGCTGATAAGA
>JANODD010000043.1:0-19747 GCA_031412515.1 Planctomycetia bacterium
AAATCCCTTCGAGAATCGGCGATCGAACTGGTCCAATACTCAGAAACTAGCAACCACACTTGCGCTACCCACCAACCACTGAATTCACAACACTCCTACAGCCACCCTGCGAAAATGGCTGATTCTTAATTGCGATTGATACGGTTCAATACACAACCGGAGGCTAACGCCTTCCGGCTGATATGACTATACCACCGTAATGACCAGCTTCAGTTCAAACTCCTAAGCGGGACGTTCTCGCTAGCGTCCGGTTTTCCCCGCGTAATCCGGGTGCTAGCGCACTGTTCAACGCTATGAAGAATTTTCTTAGCAAGGTAGCTGGTTTCGTGAGAAACCGGATGCAGTAGAAAGGTCACCGGTGCGCCGGTTTCTCACGAAACCAGCCACTATATGCTCACCAAAATGCTTCTAAAACAGGTCCAATGTAAGAAGATTCAAGGAAATTCAATCATGTCAAAACCAGTCACAATCGAACTAACAGACTGCACACAATTCCGACAAACACTCGCGCTCCAAACTCCAGCCGTCGTGCATGGTACAGCACTCTTGCTCTTAAGTTTTTTGTTAGCTGCGGTCAGTTGGTCGGTTATCGTTCGGGCAAATCTAGTTGTCCGGGCGCCCGGAAGAGTGCGGCCGCTAGAAACACCGACTCGAATTTTTGCTTCCTTCGGCCAGGAACTTGACGGTCGCGTGGTGGAAGCGGCCATCGAAGAAGGGACGATGGTTCGCCGTGGCGAGACGCTTATTCGGCTCAACACGGATGCCATCGACAATCACCTTTTAAAAACTCGACGAACCATCGAGACCTCGCAAGCAGAATTGGCAGAACTATCCCGTATGGACCAGCTTCTGGCCTCGCAGTTTGAGGCAGCCAGTGAGAAAGCGAACGCAGAACTCAAACATGCTGAGTCTCAATTCAATCGAGCGACCGAACAACGCGATTCCGAGATTCGCCGCTGCAAAGACGAACTCGCTACAGCCACAGATCATTGGAGCAGGTGCCAGCAGCTTCAAGGGACAGGTGCGGTTAGCAAGGCAGAAGTAGTGGAAGCCGAAAGCAAAGTCCGTCAGGCGAAAGAGAAAATTGTCCAAGCTCAGTTTGCAACTCATTCCGATCAGGTCGATGTCGCTCGCAAAGCACTTGAGCTGATTCGTCACGATTCAATCGTACGACGCGCTGAAATCGAATCTCGCAAAGTGGCCAAACAAGGTGAAGTTGAATCCAACACCAAAGAGTTGGCTCATCTTGAATTGCAACGTCAAGCGGCAACCGTCACAGCACCCATTGATGGCGTGGTTGTTTCCGGCCGAATAAGCCAAGGCGATGTGATCGAGTCCGGAAAAGCGATTATCGAATTGGTACCTCAACTGGGCTATCGCTTCGAAGCCTCAGTACCCACTGAGGACGCTGGACAGTTAAGAGTCGGCATGACCGTCCAAATCAAGTTCGACGCTTACGATTATCAAAAATATGGAACGATGGACGGTATTGTCAGTTACATCTCACCAGACTCGAAAGTCAACGAATCCAAAGAAAGAACATCGCAACCGACCTTCGTGGTGAGAGTCGAAATGCGCAAAGAGCAGGTGTCTCGCGGCGACTGTGTCGGCAACGTCAAACTTGGTCTCGGTGGCACAGCGGAAATCGTGGTGGGTCAAGAAAGTGTGTTCATGATTTTTATGAAACGCCTTCGGCATTCGATCAGCCTCGGCTAAACAAAATTTGTTCAACTCGAAAGGCCTCGACGAGCTTGGACAATTCACATCAACAGAGGCCAAACAACGGAGAGACTTATTATGAAAAAGAAACAAACTGCACAGAGTTTTAAGAAAATTGACTTGCATGAAATGACCAACGTGCAAGGAGGGCGAGGACTGCTCGATTCGCGCGTCGTCATCATCGGTTGCACGACACCTCTGCCACCTCTTCAACCAGGTCAAGTGTATTGGAACCCATGGCTTGGTCAACCTTATCCGATGCCAGTATAGAACAACCCCTGTAGCTGTTGATGTAGCTTTCCATCGTCCCTTTAGAGCTTTAACGCAACACGTTCGTCTCGCCTCTTCGCGAACGGGTTGTTTTACAATCAAGTGAGAGGCATATCGACTTGGGAATACCAAGCGAAGGAGAATAGTATCATGGTCAAGAATATGGGAAATGTGCCACACGGTTTCGAGTCGGTCTCGAGCGTTGAACTGCAAATGGTCGCTGGTGGTCTGAGTTGGAGCGGCATTTGGAACTCCATTAAATCGGCTGCTAACTGGGTAGCGGACCACATTTTTGTGGATTTCTCACATCGACTGTTTGGCTATAAAGGCACCTTCTGAGCACGTTTCAAAGCGAGTAGGATTCCGTCGAATTGTGATAGTAACAAAACGCAAGCCAACTTGAATCACCAAGTTGGCTTGCGCGTAGGACGACCATTTGAATCGCCGTAGACTAACATTGATGCAGGTCAACACCGTCGTTTGCACTGGAATAACGAACATCAACCTCGAGTCCTCTTACGAAGTCGCCGAGAGTGTCACTGCCGACTCCGTGTGACTGCCGCAGAAATTTCGTAAATTCACAAGAAACTCTCAGGTTCTCTCATTTTCTTACGCGAGCTGGTGGTATGCTGAACCCTTGACAGCGTCATCTCTAAAGCCCTATTGCGTCTACGGGATGCTTGCTGGTTCTTCGACTGCGATTCCTTGAGGCTGATTCGAGAAGGAGTGTGCTCATGTCAAGATACTGCACAAGCTCGAGTTCCAAAGTACTGGTCGGGTTGCTGGTCGGGCTCTTTGCGGCTTTTCTTTTCGCCATCCCGTCCGCAGCCGGCCAGAGCCGCGACGGCTTCATCACGATTACGGAGGGACGTTTCCCTTTTCATTTAGGCGTCAATCCTGCCACAAATAGGATTTTCACCTCCAGCGAGGGAAACGGATTGGAAGACGGAATCATCACTGTGATCGACGGTGCCACCAATGGCATTGTTGCCATCGTGCCCGTCGGGGCGGTGGCGGAAGATATCGTGGCGAATCCTGTTACGAACCTGATCTACGTTGGAAGCTATCGAGACCAGAAGGTGGCGGTGATTGATGGGAGTGACAACACGGTGATCGCGACCGTGTCCGTTCCCGAATCTCCCTTCTCGATCGATGTCAATCCGATCACCAGTCGCGTCTATGTGCGAGGAGACCACAGTGTCTCTGTGCTGGCGGGTTCTACGAACACCGTCATCGCTACGATTCCGGTCGCCGGTGGGCCGGCCGGTTTGGTTGTCGACTCTGTCGCCAATCGCATCTTTGTTAGTGATGCGTCGGCTCTTTCCGTAGCCGTCATCGATGGTGCGAGCAATGGTGTTATCGATACCATACCATTGGACAGCGGACAACCACGAGGGTTGGCAGTGAACCCGGCCGCGAACCGCCTCTACGTAGCGGCTGCCGAGAGCGTCAAAGTGATCAACACGGCAACGATGTCGGTGATTGCAGAGGTGCCGATCGCGGGTTATGCCGTTGCAGTGACGTTGAATCCGTTGACGAATCGGCTGTACGTAAGAACTGAAGCTGGCGGGGTCGCAGTCATTGATACATTAACCAACACGCTCGTGCGAACCTTTGTTGTTTCAGACTTCGCCACTAATGCGGACATTGAGGTCAACCCTTTGACTAACACTCTTTACGTTCCTATGGCGCAGGACGGGTTGGTATGGGTTGCAGAGGACCCGGCTTCAGTCGGTGGTCGTGATTTCGGCATCAATATGGTGTCCGACGGCGTACGGCTCAGTTGGACGTCGGGGAGTGAGGAGTTTGGATATTCGATCCTTCGCTGGGCGGGCAACGATGGTGAAACCATGGAAACGATCGTCAGCCTTGCCAAAGGGATGACGAGTTACGTGGACCAAGTCGCATTGACCGAGTCCGCGTACAGTTATGCGTTGCTGCCGCTGGACGCTACTGGTAAACCGCTGTGGGTATCAGACATTGTCGGTGTATGGCCAAGTTCACTATCGGACGAGAATGCGCCCACAAACTTTACACTGCGTCATGCTGGGCACGCCCACTACAAAGGGAAAGTGGGATTTGGTGTCGAGATGTCGTGGCAAGCGCCTCGCAATCAAACAGGCTACGTCATTGCCGCCTCCTACCCCGACGACAGCCAAGAGATCCCGCTTCCGGCCTCAGCCATTCGGGCGATTCATACAATAGACGAGCCGAGCTGTTTTACACTTTACGCGGCCGTCGGCGAGAATGTTGGCTATACACACGCTCTTTTCGCCGTCCCGTTGACATGGGCAATGAGAAACGACCCGAGTTTATCTCGAACATTCACGTCCCGCATGACACAATCAAAGTCTACTCAGTCCACTGTGTCTGATCGGGCAACAAAGTCCCCTAAAGCTACTCCGTCAGTCGGGTCGGGTAAGCCTGCTCCATCAACCAAGGCCGTTATCCCTGTTCAGTCGACCCGTGTGGCGAAGGCCGCTCCGTCGGCATCGTCCGCTAAGCCTTCTCAGGCGACTCAGTCGGCTAAACCTGCTCGGTCGACTAATCTCACTCAACCTGCTCAGTCCCGTACGCCTCCTCGGTCGACGAAGTCCATCAAAAAGGCGCACTGATTCAATTTCTCCAAAGCAAGTGGAACTACTTGTTCAGTCCGGATAAAGTCACGTTCTGGTAGCTTCCCAAAGATGTCCCAGTGTGCGAGACCGGGGCAGGTCGTACCGGCTTTTGGCCACGGGAAGCAGCCAAATCAGGCCGTTCATCGTTTCCAGCGCCAGCACCCAGTTTCAGGAGTTCGGTGGCCATGCGAGACAGTTCGGCCGCAGCTTCCTGGCTACTGCAAGCTCCTTGCGTCGTATGGTGGGCTGCCTGAGCAACGGAGGTGATGTTTTGAGCAATCTCCGATGTCCCTTTGGCGGCTTCCGCGACATTTCGGCTCATCTCGGTAGCCGTCGCTGTTTGTTCCTCGACCGCGGAGGCGATCGTATTGGAGAGGTCATTGATCTGGCCGATGATATCGCTGATCTGCTTAATCGATTCGATGGCACCCGCTGTATCCCCTTGGATGGCTTCGATCTTGCGGCTGATATCTTCAGTGGCTTTAGCAGTTTCCTTGGCCAGTTCCTTGACTTCATTGGCGACGACAGCGAATCCTTTGCCAGCTTCTCCGGCTCGGGCTGCCTCAATCGTGGCGTTCAATGCCAGTAGATTGGTTTGCTCAGCGATGGACGTGATGACCTTGATCACCTTACCGATTTCCGCACTGCTGTCTCCTAACTTGGAGACGGCAGTGTTGGCGGTAACGGCTGTGGTAACCGCTACTTGAGAAACGCGGGCTGATTCGCTGGCACTCTTAGCGATTTCGCGAATCGCGGAGTTCATCTCCTCGACGCCAGTAGAAACGATCTGCACATTTTGGCTGACCTGCTCCGAAGCGCTGAGACGACGTTGGCCTGAGCTGACGTCTCTTCCGCATTGGATGCCATTTGCATGCTGTTGGCTGTGAGTTCTTCCGCCGAGGCTCCGAGCGTGGTTGCGCTGTCGTTAAGCTGTTGGAGCATCTGCTGAAGCCGATGGCGTCCAGCGACCAAGCTGGTCACATCGGTTGCATACTCCACAACTTTATATGGCTTGCCGTTGCAGTCTATGATCGGGTTGTACGAGGCCTGAATCCAGATTTCCTTCCCTCCCTTTCCTAACCGCTTGAACTCGCCAGATACAGACTCGCCGTGCCCCAGCTTGGTCCAGAATTCTTGGTAGCTGGAACTGTTCTTCTCGGCGTCATCGACAAAGCGGTGGTGGTGACCTCCCTTGATCTCGTCAAGCGTAAAGCCAAAGGTCTTAAGGAAGTTGTCGTTGGCAGTGATGACCGTGCCGTTCAAATTAAGTTCAGTCACCGCCTGGACCTTGCTGATCGCCGCAATCTGACCAGTGAAATCAGCGTTGCGTACCTTCTCGGCAGTAATGTCGGTAGCGTATTTCACGACTTTGAACAGTTTCCCATTCGAGTCCGTGATCGGGTTGTACGAGGCCTGCATCCATATATCCTTCCCTCCCTTTCCGAACCAATTGAACTCGCCAGCCACAAACTCGCCGCGATTCAGCTTCGCCCAGAACTCCCTGTAGCCGGAGCTTTGTTTTTCGGTTTCGCTGACGAAGCGGCTGTGGTGACCTCCCTTGATCTCGTCAAGCGAGTAGCCCAACGTCGTAAAGAAGTTCTCGTTGGCAGAGATGACCGTGCCGTCCATCTTGAATTCGCTCACCACCAGGGCCTTACCGATCGCCGCAATCTGGCCACTATAGTCGGCATTCAGTTCTTCCTGTTGGCCCAGTTTGTCGACTGTCACATTCAAGGCGGACGCAATCTCTCCCAATTCGTCCTTGGAGACGTAGGAGTGCTTCTTGCTAAAATCTCTCTTTGTAATGGCCTCGAAAATGGTGATCGTCTCGCTAAGTGGTTTGACTATTATCCTTGTCAGCAGCAATCCCAGAGCGATCGCAAGGCACGTGGCCATCGCGCCCGCAGCGAGAATCCATTTTTGGGCGGTCTCGCCTCTTTGCTTGGCCTTGACTTGGGATTCCTCCATGAGCTTGAGCTTAGTCGCGATCAGCTCGTCGAAATTTACATCCAGTTCGTCAGCGATGCTCCTAACTTCTTTCAGTCCAGCAGCAGCTTCTTCGCCCTTCCCCTGACGAGCCAATTCGACCAGACTGTCTTGTTTAGAACGGAGCTGATCAAACCTCTGGAGGGCTTCCGAGGCCAACTTTTTAGTCGCATCGAGTACGATGCTTTCCGAATAGTTCGCATAGCGTTCACGGAATGAGGCATCATACTTGCGAATAGATTGAACCCGCTTTTCGACGGCCTCTGGCGAATGGTCGATAATCGCGTTGCGAAGCTCGCGAGCAATCCGCAATAACTCACCGTTGGCCTCTTGAAGATTGTTGATCCCCTGGGCATGCTTCTCATACAATTTGAGCTGGCCGTTAATGTCTGCGACCGTCGATAGGCCGAAGTAGCCCACGATGACCACTAAGGCGGCCAACGCCGTGCAAGAGAATAACAGTTTTGTTCGGATTCTAAGATTTACTAGCGTTCGCATAGAAGATTCTTTAGTGAAGTTTTGGAAACGGATTGAATGTCGCGGGGAAAAGTCTTAGTTCGGTTCAGGAATCCGATTATTCGCGATGACCCTTGCAACGCGACGCATCCACGTTTCCTGTAAAGTGTTCGTGACGCGGAAGTCTAGCTTCGAATTCAGCCGAAGCTTTGCTATCGGCGAGTTTGTGCCTGGGCGAGTTTGTGCCATCCATCTTTTCTCGTAGCAGCGTTTTGACAGCAACAAGCAGCCCAATCTGCCGTTCGAAGTTGAATCGGTTCCTTGCGACGGAAGCTTTTTGAATCATGCAGGTCTCCTCGCGTAGGCAATGTTAATTAGTACTACAGCGTATATTGGAGAATACGATGCCAATATTAGGCCCAGAGCTACTTTTGCGGAGCAAAAGGCGACAATGCTGCGCTGTAATAATTAGTGTCGCGTTGGCGCATCATTCGCATGCAATCGCCCTTGTTGCGATAGCTCTACCTTCCATGAATGCGTGCAAATGAATATGTCGAACGAGTCCGTGCAGTGGTACATTTTCGTCGGGGTATTGCTCGTTTCTGTTGCAGCGTCTGGGGCATTTCTCAAACACACTTGGTTTGCACCGGTTCACCTACAGTTGCTAGGTGGAGTAGCCGCTGGGCCGCTAGTCCTTGGAATTGTCGATCTGGATTTTGTTAAAAATGCAAAACTGCTTGAGATCGCCAGCGAGATTGCGGTGATCATTTCGCTATACGCGGCGGGTGTGAAAATGCGAGTCTCACTGGGCAGCCGGCGATGGATCGCGCCTCTTGTATTGGCAAGTGTAACTATGTTTTTGACCGTGGCATTCACGGCTGTATTGGGATCGTGGCTGTTCTCGCTTTCACTACCTGCCGCCATCCTGCTCGGTGCGGTTCTGGCTCCGACAGATCCCGTACTGGCTGACAAAATACAAGTCGAGCATCCGCGGGACGATGATCGACTGCGCCAGAGTTTGACTGGTGAAGCCGGGATGAATGACGGCACCGCCTTTCCATTCGTCCTATTGGCGGTGGGGCTTAGCAATCCGCAACTGCATGAGCTCGGGCCATGCTTTTTGAATTGGTTAGCCGTCGACGTGATCTGGAAAGTTCTAGGTGGTCTGTCGTTTGGCGCGGCGGCAGGGTACACGTTGGGGACATCGATCTTGTGGGTGCGCGCCAAGACTGGCAAGCATGAAGGCAGCGAGGAGATTCTCGCGATGGGATTAATAGCTATCGTCTACGGCGTCGCCCTCTTGATCAACACCTATGCATTCCTCGCTGTATTCGCGGCTGCTGTAAGTCTGAGGCGAATCGAAATCGTCAGTTTAAAGCAAAGCAAGATAAACCCACCCCCAGAACAGCCCGTCATCAAGACTGAAACACCGGCTCGAAAAGAGCGAACCGATGCCGCCTTCTTGCGCGAGCAAACAGACGTTGGCTCCGCACTGGAAAAAATAGCTCAGGTATTTCTCGTCGTGGTTGTGGGCGTGCTACTAACGACCGAACGATTTCTCTATTGGCAGTTTTGGGTTTTCGCTTTTGCAATGTTATTCGTTGTTAGGCCACTCGCAGTTATGGCTACGCTGCACACCCGGTCGATCGATCGGACTCAGCGGTATTTGATCGCGTGGTTTGGCGTTCGAGGGATCGGGACGATCTATTACCTTTCCCATGCAATTTCGCTTGGCGTGGATAACTCACTGAGCGGTGAAATGACTATCCTGATCGGCTGCTCTCTGGCCACAATAATGCTCAGTATCTTGCTGCATGGCACTTCCGACACACCGTTGATGCGATGGTACACAGAGCGGGCGGAAGCTGGGATGGCTGAAAGTCGGTAGCGGAATGCGTCAAGCATTTCGTTCATGCGACTTCGGCCCTGCAAATTCAATCTCCGAAAGCCTTGACGGCTTCCGCTACGGTATTCATCCACGACTTTTATCCATGCCAGGCGGAAGCTTAATGTGGACGACCTAGTTCTCTCTAGTCGATAGCGGTCCGAAGCTGGCAGCATCGGCCACGGGGGATGCAATCAGAACCGGCTATCGCACTCGACGCGAAGATCGGATCTGCACAGGTAGACCATAAACTTCTTCAAACAGAGTTCCACTTTGGCGCAGGGCCAACTGCTCCAGCGAAACATCCTCAACGCCGCTGGGCGTGATGATCAGCCGCTTGCTCTCCTGCCGACACTGGATGTCATTGATTCGCTGACTGCGCGAGTCATCTAAAGCAATCGCTAAACGGAGAATTGCGGCCAACTTCGACACGGCTACCCGATCCGTACGATCCAGATTTGCGTAGCCCTCATGCGTAGGCAAGGGGCTGCTGCGTCGATGATAACGCGCAACCAGAGCAACCAACAGCACGTCCTTGCGACTCAATCCAAACAACTCGCTGTTGCGAATCAAGTACATCGCATGCTTATGATTACTTCGCACATTGATGTACAAACCGATCTCATGCAACAGCGCGGCCAAGTACAGCAGCAGCTCCATCCGAGGTTCTAACTGGTGTTCAGCTTGCAAATCGGTGAACAACTTGCGACACAGCGTTGCTACATGCCGCGCATGTTTTTCATCGAAATCAAACCGCCGCCCCAAGCCAATCGCTGACCGAATAATCTGACTACGGAAATCGGCAGTCCAAATATCGCGTATCGCCAAGTCCTGCAGCAAACCATCTCGCAAGTTTGTATCCGCGACGGAAATTTCCTTTTGCTCGAAACTGCGAGCCAACAACAGATAACACAGCAGCGCCGGCGCAACTGTTTCCGCATCCTGAAAACTCATTCCAAAACGCTGGACGATCTCATCTTCGCTCATCCGCAGCACTTGCCGCGTGAACGTATTCAGTGCCTCGACCGACAGCGTAGACAGCGACTGCTTATCAAAGTTTTCGATCAAGTTCGCCGCCGCAAAACGGACATCGCCGCCGATGGCTACCATCTCAAGCGGTGAATCATTCGGAACATGTTCGCGAATCTGAGCCACAACGCGCTGGATCTGATTCTCCATAATCGCTCGCTGCTTGGCCAGCGGCGCGTCGAACTTTTCCAACGTCTCCAGCAAGCGCAATGACCCGAGCCGATAAGTGTGGGAGAACAAGACGTTTCCACTGCGCACGACCAATACTTCTGTACTACCACCGCCAACTTCGATCACCACCGACCGACTACTGGCCAACTTGGGGCTCGACTGCAACAGCGGTTGAATGCCCATATAAGTAATACGGTTGACTTCGGCCTCGTCCAGCGGATCGACTTGCATACCGGTGGCGATATACACTCGGTCCAAAAAGGCCAACCGATTCATGGCTTCGCGGACCGCACTGGTTGCCACAATCCGCATCTGGTCGGGTTTGGTGATACCGTACTCGCTTAGTAACCGACGATAGCTTTTTAGAACTCGCACACAGTCTTCAATGGACGCTTTCTTGATGCGTCGCTGCGTAAATGTATCCTTGCCTAGCGTGACGCCTTGCGAGACACTTTCCAGTTCATGGATATGTCCCTGAGCATCAATTTCAGCGATCGCCATGCGGATACTTGTCGCACCGATATCGATGACCGCCACCGGTCGACGGTCGGCTTCAACTGGAACGAGAGGATGAATAGGTGCTGCAGACATAGGAACGCGATCTTCGTAACAACGCAGAGCTCAAAAGAACTATTGTAAACACTCGATCGCTCGGCGGTAACACGACTTTAGCGAATCCCCGCCACTGCCGCCTCCTGGGCGGCCACTTCGCCCCAGAACGAAACGTATTTGCCATAGTGCTTGACGTAGGCTGGATCAAAAACGGCCTTTCGCAATTCATCGCGCTGAGCCACCAATTTTTCTCGATCTTGCGGATCATTCGGTCGAAAAACGGGGCAAGGCCGATCGTAAACCAACATCGCCCCACGTTCAGCTTGGTCGTGAAATCGCGACAAGCCAATAACGCGGTTGGCCACATAAATCGCCTCATTCAACTCGTGGGTCACGATCAGAATCGTGTACTCTGGCGTCCGTCCCTCGGACTTTGCCAGCAAATTCTCCTGATAGAATCCCAAGAGCATCATCTGCAGACTCTCGCGTGTCGCCTCGTCGAGCGCGCCAAATGGTTCATCGAGCAGCAACAATTTTGGCTTCAATATCATCGACTGCGCGATCGCCACTCGCTGTCGCATACCGCCCGAAAGCTCTGTCGGATACTTCTTCGCCGACCCTTCAAGCCCCACTCGCTTCAGATAATCTTGCGACTGAATCAAATGCTGCTTGCGAAGCTGCAACCACTTTGGGAGCGCGAACGTACGAAATGGCCACGAAGTCGAATCCAATTTCAATCCAAAAGCCACATTTGACTGGGCCGTCAGAAAATCAAACAGGCTATAGTGCTGATAAACAATTCCGACGTTGCGACTGGGCACATCAATTACTTTGCCACCCACAATCACTTGGCCTTCGCGCGGAGGGTGCGTCCCAAGTATCGCTTTCAGTAGCGTACTCTTCCCGCAGCCGCTCGGTCCAACGAGCGCCACAATCTGCCCAGCAGTGATCTTCAGGTTCACATCGTTGAGAACCCGCTGATCTCCGAACCAATGCGACAGTCCCTTGACTTCAACCGCCAGCTCACCGTCCGCAATCTGGTCATTCATGGCTATTCTCCAAACCAAGGGCAGAGTCTGCGACGCGTCTGAACCAGCAGCCAATCAAAGAACAAACCCGAGAACCCGAGTACAGCCAAGTAGATGTAGACAACATGCATATTTTGCAGTTTCGATTGTTGCTTGATCGTGTATCCCATCCCCTCGCCGGCAAACGACCACTCTGCGGCGATTAAAAACACCATCGCCGGCCCGATCTGCAATCGCAAATTCTCCAGCACACGCGGCAACACCTGTTTCCAGATGACTTCGACGATCACTTCGAACTCCGAAGCCCCCAACGTGTATGCCTTGTCGATATGATCTGACGCAACGTCTTTCTTTACCGCTTGGTAGATCGACTGAGCCATGGTGAAGAACACGCCGAAAGCGATCATCGCCACATACATTTTTAGATGGATTCCAAACACCACCATATAAACGGCCAGCATGGCTGTCGGCGGGATTTTTGCAAAAAATGTAATGATAGGATTTAGCAAGGCTTCGACGAAAGTGTAAGACCCCATCGAAATGCCGACGATCACAGACAACACAACGCCGGCCGATAGACCAAGAAACAATCGCCAATAGGTAGCCTGCAAATCGACGCTCAGCCAACTCGGCTTAGGATTGCTCTCGCCACCGCGGACCTTGGTGATCTCGCCAAGGCCTTCGCCAAACGCTTGGAGGCCTGGGAAGATGTTCTGGTCGGGGTTAATACGCGTCTGACGAATCGACAGCCCCGCGTAGATCGCCAAAACGACAACCACGCCAGTAACGCCCAGCACATAGATCAACCAACTCGGAATCGGCCGACGAATCATTCCCGCCCCTCTATCTAGTAATCGTATCCCACGGATGACAAAGTGGTCCCACGGATGGAAGAGGGGAACGCAAAAGTTACATCGACAGCCAATAACCCAAACGCTTTTTCCGCCTACTTCAATTGATCAGGCGTAATGCCGTCCTTTAGTCCATTCAAAAACTGTGGATCAAAGTTCATTTGCTTGCCAGCGTCACCAAATCCAAACACAGGCATGCTGTCACACATTTCATGATCCACACAGAACTTTGCCACCATCGGCATCGTTTCCTTCTGAAACTTGTCGCCAGAAAACAGTCCTAGTGCTTTGTCGGCCGAATCGTAAAACCTTGTCTGAGTCAAAACCAATTTCATGTCAGCAGCATTGAGCTTGCTAAACTGCTCGCCTAAGGCAACCAAGGTTTTATCCTGAGTCTTGGCATCAGCAATCAATTTGCTAACTTCATAAAACGAATCGAGCACTGCATAGGCAAACCGTTTGCCACCAGGACGCCCCAAGGCTTCTTTACCGACCACCACCATGTCGATTATCTCTTCGGGAATGCTCGACGAGTCGAAAAGTACCTTAGCTTCTTTTCGTAGTCGCAGAGTCTGCAAGGCGAACGGATTCCAAACCATAATCGATTCAAAGTCGGCTTGTGAAGATTGCATGCCGGTTGCCGCAACGGCTGGATCCTGGTTCTTGAATGGAAAATCCTTGGGATTCATCCCCTTCGAAACGAGCGCGCGTTCGAAGGCAAACTGCGAAACCGATTTCTCAAGGCCCCAAGTATTCTTGCCTTTCAGACCTTCAATGCTGTCGATTCCAACTGCGATACAAGCATCGCCACCGACACTGGTCGAGGTAGGCATGATCGCCACTGAAGCTCGTTTTAGACTCGGTGAAAGGACGTCGATATTGGTAATGCAAACCGCATCGGTCGTATTGGCTCCGTACATCGAAAGACACGGATCATATTCTGCATAGTTGAGAACGATGTCCACGTTCCACTTCTTCTCGATGGAACCTTGAGCGCCCTCCTTTCCGTCAAGCAAGCCTTCTTTGTCTGCAACGCCGAAAACGCTCCAGGACGGATACTCACTCCATGCCAGCGAAAACACGGGTGGCTTTCCACCGCTTGATTTGCCTTCGGCTGAGTTGCTTGTGCCTTTTCCAGCATCATTGCTCGATGGCCCGCATCCGGTGACAATCACCAAGCAAGCCGCAGCAACGGAAGCACTTGTTAACGCACGCCATAAACACCATCGATTCATTTCGTTACTCCAATACGATCAAAACTCATTTAGCCCGCACCGTAGCTGGTTTCGTGAGAGACCGGACGAGCCATCAGTCTACGTTCTCTGTGGCCGGTTTCTCAGGAAACCAGCTACCCAATACTTAAAAACTTGTTTCTCACGAAATCAGTTACCCAATAAACAGTATTCGACTATGCCTCTGGAATCGGCGTATCTTTTTGCGGAGCAGGCGATGCCGATTCTTTCTTTGCAAGTCCAATCAGCGCATCGAACTCATCGTCCGCTTCGCTGGCTTGGGTGTACTCAAGAAACTCGGCTTCCTCTTTCTTAGTATCCATGCCTGCTAGCTCGCGACTGATACGTGCGTTAGCGGAAGATTTCTGTCGCAACTCGCGCAGCTCATGCAACTCTTCGCTGGTACGGTCGTTCGTCAAGCCCGTCATCATGTCGGCGATTTGCTTTTCTTCAGTAGCCGACAATACATCTGCCACTGCGTCGTGTTTTTCTTCCTTGAGTCGATCGAGTTCGCGCATCAACGCTTGAATCGACGTCTTGTGGCCACTTACATTGGACATCAACTGCTTCAAGTCTTCATCGATTTCCGAAGCACGCTTTTGTTTTTCGGACAAGGTGCTCGAAAAATCCTTGAACGCCGATTGGCACTTCAAGTACTCAGGATCGTTCTTCACCGCTTCAGGATTTCCAGCGTACTGTTCGACCAGTTTCTTAGCTTTGGCCGCCGCACCGGCTCGCAGCTTTTCTAGCTTACCGATCTCTTCGGTCAACGCTCGGAGTTTATCTTTCTTTGCTTCTTCTTGAGCGATCATAGCGCTGACTGCATCCTTGTATTGATTCAGTCGGGCCTTTTTCTCGCTAATAATTCGATCGTAATTCGCGGACATCACACCTGGATTCATCCGCAACGTTTCGCTCGCTTTGTCTACGCGAAAAGTCATCAAGTAATAGACCGCACGAAAGTATTTACCGACTGCCTTAAACATCTAAACTTCCCTCGTTACTCTCGGATGGATGAATCGTTAATTGACGTTGAGTTTTCTATCTCGCGCATCTTTTCTTCAGTGCGTCGAGCGATACGCATCGTGGCTTCGAGCTCCTCGCGCATCGAGGCTAAATCGACCTTCTTATCTTGTTGGATCATCTCTTTAATCTGTGTGACTGCAACCTGCAGTCGATCGACCGTCGCGCTCACCTCCTGCAAAACCTGTTCGCGGTTGGCCAGCACCTTTTGGCGCGCCTCGCCGCCGAGGTTCTCCGACAACTCCCACAATTTATAGGAGTTACCTAGTTGCTCTACGGCTGCATTAAAAATCGCGCCGACCTGTTCACGCACTTTGGCGCTTCGCATTTGCACACCAGGTTGACTAGTTTGCACCTGGAAATCGTCGCGCAATGATCTTAGCAGAATCAAATAGTCTTGTGTACGTTCGTCTTTGTCCGAAATCAGTTGCTGCATCAGTTGATCCAGCTTGGCGTTTTCGGCCTTGATCACCTGCTCCTGCTCAATTCGCATCGCCTCTTCGGTAATTGCTTCAACTTTGAAGATAATCCGCGTCATCATCCAACCCAAGCCGCCGAGTATTCCTGCCGCACCCGCCAACATTAACGTCGCGTTCCCAGCCATCGCCCACGATAGTAGCTCCGCGCTGATGCCGCCCACAATCGGCAGCACGACGCTTGGAGCGAAGAAAAGTTCGGAGATTACTTTACTTTTGACCGGATCCACGTTTTAGTTTCGTTGGTTTTACATGTAGCTGGTTTCGTAAGAAACCGGGAGGCACCGGTGACCCTTCTACTGCATCCGGTTTTTCATGGAACCAGCTACCCTACTGAATTCCACTACACTGCGCCTAATACGGTACCTGGCCAAGCCGAAATGTGACCGAGGTTTCGCCAGTAATTTCGCCCGTTGCCGCTCGCATCCGCGCTGCCGGCACGCCTTTGGTTTGCAAGTATTGTAGAGTAGCCGCAGCCCGCTGTTTAGCCAACTCACGATTCGCCTCCAAATCACCTTTGGAACTCGCATTGCCCGCTATGGTTAAATAGTACAGCGGAAAACTCTTTAGCATCTCAACCAAGTCATCCAGGATCGCTTCACTGCGCCCAGTCAATGTCGATGTCCCACGCGCAAACACCAGTGGAGGTATCTGCAACGTCGCGACATGGGATAGACCTTTCCATTGCTCGTCGCTCAACGGCGCGAGGGGCTTATCACCTTGAACTACTTCCGGTGAACTTCCCGCATTAAAGCCTGAGGCCTGCAGTTCACGCAGAGCCTTTTGACTAAACAAACGACTTGAATCACCTTGCGTCGGATCGCTTTCAAGTCCCTTTGTATCTACCAGCACTCTTCGCACGCGGTCAATCATGTCCTCAACATGCGTCGCCGTACCACCCAAACCAAAGTGTGCAAAGTTATCCTGAGTATGCTTCCAAACGATCCCTTCCACCAAGCGGTCCACTTGCACTTTCTCTAAAACTGTCCCCGCGTCTTTCGCGTCGATGCGAATTAGTTCTTTCAGTTTCGCGCGCCGCTCAGTGCCAGCCGCCGCATCATTGTTCAGTGAATATAATATTCTGAAGTAACACTCGAGCACACTCTTGACCGCAGGCTCGTTCTTAATCAAGTAATCGCGACTGACCACCAAGGCGTCCACAATGTAACCCGTCTGTTCGTTACTATCAAAAACCACCTTCATCTGCTCATTTTTAAGCAACTCGCTAACCACCGGCTCCCATGTCACAAATACTTCGTTTCCACCCGCGGTGGCTTTGCGGTATCTAGCCAGCAACTCTTTTTCGTTGGATACACCGATGATCGACTGCGGTGTCACGTTACTAAAGAACCGTGAATTGATCAGCACACGTGTCAACGTATCGCTCGGCGATCCGTCCACTAACACAAACCGAGTTTCCACTTTATTGAGCGCTTCAACCGATGGATACCGCTCTTTGTAGGCCACCACTGCATCGGCCCCGCGCGACTCGTCAATTACTGCAATGATCGTCGCCGGCATCGACTTTGCTTTTGAACTTGCTTTCAACAAAGCATCGATTGGAAACGCAGCCATCTGCAACTCACCTGACGCCAACGCCGCAAGACGTTTGTCATAGTTGGCACCATCGTCGACGGGTTCAGCCTTGATTCCTAAACTGCGCAATTGCTGATTGAAATCCGACGAGCGTAGTACCGCATAGCCTGAAAAACCGTCCAAGCCGATCTTGATGTGTTGGCTGTAACTTGATTCGCCCGAAGTGGCGTCGAGCACTTCCTTCTGCTTCTGCTCTTCCTTCTTAGCCACCGTAGGCACATACCACAGCCGATACAGCATGACGCCAATCGACAAGATGACCAGCCAAACCATGCATGCTAAGAAAATCTTTGCTTTACTCACGTATGTAACGCTCGAAAAAAAGTGAACTCGCAGCCTTAAATCCAAACTTTATTGCAATCAACGCCGGCGACCAAAAAAGGCCTTGACCAAAAATATGCCCAGTACGAACAACCCGAACGTAAAGCCGATGCAACATAAGAACCCACCCAAGACAATATTGCCACCGCTAGCTGGAGTCGGTTGTGGTTGCAACTGAAATCGCGCGCCCCCTTGTTCTGGTGTTAGCGTGACTGTTTTGATTGGTTCATTGTTAACGACCGTCAAACTCTTGATAATCTCTTCTGAAACACCATCGGGCAATCCTTCTAGTAAATCGAAATCACTCTGAGAACTTTGGTCATCACCAGTGGTTTCTGCAAACACTTCCGAAATTGCCGTCGTTAACGAATCGGCATCATCAGCACTGCGATACGAATGCGCTAGGCTCGCCAGTGAATGTTCACTGGCCATGCTCACGCCGATTACATCCAGTGTCAGCCCTCGCGACAAGATATCCGGCAGGTAACTGCTAAGCACCGCTGGGTCCGACGCTTCACCGTCCGTCACAATCAGCAAACGGTACGTACCGTAGCGATCTGCGGCCCGCAGCTTTAGCAATGCTTCCGCACCAGTCTTGGAGAATTCGCCAAGCATCGTACCGCCATTGGCTCTAATGCGATCAATACGTTCACGCCAGTCAGAATCAACGATCCTTCCCATTGGGACAATCCAAGGATCGCCGTTCAAGCGAGTGTTGAGCGTCAACACACCTACCCGCGTATCCGACGGCAGCTGCGAAAGCACCGAAGTCAGCGCCTGCTTTGCCGCATCAATACGCAGCATCCCGCTGGGCATGGCTTGCTTCATCGACCCTGAGTCATCAAGAATAACGACGACTGTGCTATCGGCTGACAGCGCTCGAAGAGCAATCATGCTAAGCGCTGCAATAGCCCACATCACGACTCTACATTGATGTCGAATCATGCAACCATGCCCCAAGACAAAGGTAAAAACAAGTTCAAATTAGAAATTGAAATCACTTGGCGCGATCGTCTCCGCGTCGACTTTCACAATGCGAAATTCGACTCGCATATTCTCTTTCGCTTGAGCCAGCGAGGTGGGTTTAGTCACGATCGGTTCAGAAATCCCTGCACCAACAGGCGTGATCTGAGACAAATCCAACTTGACACCTAGCTGGCTCGCGTATTTTGACAGTGCCTCCCGAACTTGATCGGCGCGCCTCTTCGACAAATCCACGGCCGCATGCATCGTCACAGTTGGATCGTCTTTGCCACCCGCAAAAGCACCGGATTCAATGAGTTCCGACACGGCTTTAATGTTCGTCACGTCCAGCGGAGCGCCTTTGTAAAAATATCTGTAGTTACCTTGCGTTCCGGTCTGCTTAATAATCCCTTTGCTCATACCGGCTTTGACAAAGTCGATCAACGTTTTCGTTGGGTCCGAGTGACCACGAATCACGACACGAGCGTTACCAAAGGTCGCAGCAGCCTTCAGCGCGCGGTTGAATTCGGCCCCATAGCGATCCGCCGAGAACTCCATCTGGTTCGGTTCAAAATTGATCGTAAAGTCAACAATCGTATTCGCGTCTAAGTTCGCGCCCAGAAACGTATCTGTCGACTCGGGGGTACCTTCAAAGCGTTCGCTGAATTTTGGTTCCTTGTATTCCAGTCCAGCCAATTTGGCGATTTCTTTGTAGTCGAACTTGTTAGGTTCAAAACCGTTTCTTGATTTTGCATAACCCCACTCTGTTGCCAGCTTCAGTGCCTCTGACATTTTTACCTCGAAGCCACTCAAGTTCTGTTCGCCACCGCCAAAGAACTCCATCTGCCCCGCTTGGCTAACGAAAGTACAGTCCAGCAACAAGCCATGCGCGTCCACTTCGAGCGTCGGAAGCACTTCTTCACCAAATATCTTTTGACTCTTGGCCAGCAAGTCGCGATACGCAGGGCTCATCTTTTTAGTGTCTTCGAACTCTTTGCGCATCGCCACTACCTGACTGGACGCTTTGAGATAACCCGACACGAATTTTTTGACCCAGTCTTTGTTTGCATCAAACCAATCGCGACGAACTGCGTAGACGTCGGCGATCGAACGACTCATCTGCTGAGTGCTATTCAGCACGCGTGCACCTTTTACAGTACCTTCAGCTCCACTGCCGCTCGAATCCATCCCGCCCGTCAATCCCAACATGTCCGGCGTAATCACACAACATGCATCGATCGAACTATCCTTGCGAAACAGTTCCGCAGCACCGCCGGCGCCGGTCAAATCTTTCGTCCAAACAATGGTCACATCTTTGTTCGTCAGCTGTGCCGCCGAAAGAGAATCATAAAGCAGTCCGACGTGCGGCCCACCTTGCTGACAAGCGATCTTCTTACCTTTTAGATCATTCAGCTTGCGAATATTCTCACGACTGACAATGTGATCACCTGCACTCCAGGACAATTGCAAGATGATGACCGGCTTGGTTCGCGGATCGGATGCGATGACTTCACTGGCTTGGCCCAACATATGCATTGTGCCTCGCAAAAACGGCGACTTGCCACTTAAAT
>JANODD010000044.1:0-4948 GCA_031412515.1 Planctomycetia bacterium
TCCCAATTGGATCGAGAGAGTGAACACGCCGATCAGCGACCACGAACTTGCTGCATTGCGAAGATGCGTCAATCGGGGCCGTCCGTTCGGAGATGAGCAATGGACCGAAAACTTAGCTGACAAGCACGGCATTTGGCACACTTTACGCCCTGGCTACATTGGCGCGGATTTAAACTTCGGGAAGAAGTAAAGGGGACGCGGGAAGAAGTAAAGGGGACGGGGGTAGTTTCGGACGCGAACGATGGACGGGGGTAGTTTCGGCGGGGCGATTGAGTTAGAGTTGGGAATTTGGAGTGTCACTATGCCGAGGCAGAAGCGAGTCGATGTAGCAGGCGTGACCTATCATGCGATCAATCGCAGCAACGCTCGGCTCACGATCTTTCACGAGTCTGAGGACTATGATGCGTTTATACGAATCATGGTTGAAGGACTTGAAAGATATCAAGTCGAGCTTTTTGCGTTTACGCTAATGCCAAATCACTGGCATTTGGTGTTGCGACCGGGAAAGCCTACATCGTTGTTCTCAAACAAAGAGCCTCAACAGGTGACCGTTTGATCAAGTTGTTCAGTACGATTGTGAATACTATTTGGTTCTGCGTGGTTACCCTTTGCCTGAGAGTTAAGTTCGACCCGGGGAAAAAACTTATTCCACCGAAGGAAAGTGTACATTGTCGAAAGCGGCTGTTGTGAGCATTCTAAAAAAGTTTGATTGGCGCGTTGCATCCGACGAAGAAGCTCGGATAGACGATCGCGCCGCAAACAATGCGTTGGTAGCCCCGATTTCAATGTTAAGTTTCGTCAAAACCCGTTGTATTGCGATGGCCACGCCTATCTGCACGTCGACGAACGGGCATTGTACTTCACAGCATCTTACTCTTTAAAAAGCACTGAGCGAGGTTCTTAGATTAAGCACCGAATGGAAGGCAGCAGACAGCTATACGCTGAAGAATAGCATGACCGGTAAATTGCCGGTGGGAAGGTTGTGGATCCAGGTCGTGAAAGATCATTTCTCAAATGGAGCGTTATCAACCGCAGTCAAACTCGTCATCTGGGATCTTGATGATACGTTTTGGCGCGGGACGCTATCGGAAGAGTCGATCATGCCGGTGGATGCGAACTGTCGCTGTTCACGCATGTGCATATCGAAGAGGTGCTCCTCGGCCCCGGTGATTTATTGTTCTTGCCGGTCGGTTGGTGGCACCATGTGACCAGCCTTGACGTGACAGTTACCCTTACATTCACCAATTTCCGCTGGAGCAATGATTTTACACCGTTCTACAAGTCATACGGAGCGATTTAGTAAGTGGTATATGCTTCCAGCTTGCGAGAATTAAACAAACTGATCAGTAGCGCTGACGGCCCCTCATCCCCAACCCTTCTCCCCGGAGTACCTGGGCGAAGGGAGCCGGAAGGTCTCGCTTTTTCAACCGTTAGTGAGTGGACACTTTTAGGTTTACGATATGACAAGGGTTTTAGAAGAAAGCGACGCGTCAGAAGAAAACAACACGCTGATTGCCTACGAGATTTATCCAAATTCAGGAATGCACTTGCAAGCCGCTCCTATTGCTCGCGAGTGGATGGATGCAACTCATAAGCGATTTGCGTATCGCTGTTTGCCGCTGACGATTGCCAATCAATGTGGTTGGACAATCGCTAGCCCTCGCAGTTTTACAGCCATGTGGAATGGCGGTGGGCTTCTTAGCGATATCGTCTTTTCATTCACCGACGGTGCACCGGACGACCGAATTAGTTGCATCTTTGGTCACGGCGTCATTACGTTCAACATGCCGTACTTGTTTCGCACTCTGCGTGGCGTCAACTTGTGGGTAAAAGGTCCAACGAACTGGCCCAAGCATGGATTGCATGCACTTGAAGGGATTGTTGAAACGGACTGGACCGCAGCGACCTTCACAATGAACTGGAAGATTACAGCACCTAATACGCTCGTTCGGTTTGACCGCGGCGAACCGTGTTGTATGATCCTGCCGCAACAACGTGGATATGTTGAAGCGTTCCGCCCGACGAAGTGTTTGCTAGCATCGAATCCTGAGTTGGCAGAGGAGTTTGCTCATTGGAGTCGTGAACGTTCGGGCTACCAAGAACGAGTCGCTCAAGGTGACGAAGACGCAATTCGGCGAGGATGGCAGAAGGATTATTTTCATGGCAAGGATCCGGGCGATGTAAAATCATTTCCCGAGCATCAGACAAAGCTGAAGATTGATGAGTTTCGGCAAGTTTAGGGCTCTATAAAGTCCATAGTAGCGACAAATGCAAGCCGATTACTGAACGAGATCGCGAAGCAACTGAGGAAGAACATTCCACGTGTCCATGTAAGCCGCTTCCAGTGGGACATTAATATAGAAATCGTTGTGCAGGAACAGAGGCATATCGGGAATGATACTTCCAACTGCAAATGGTTCCACAAAAGCGGTCTTGACCGGAGCCGCTTGATAGGCAGCAAGCGTTAGCTTGCGATTCTCGGGCAATTCAAACGGCTCATCGGTAATCGCATCCCAAATGGCTTTGTGAATGCCTTGAGGATCACGGGAAGTGGGCGGGAACGGATCGATGACGAGCAAATTGATGTTGTCGTAAAGCAGCTCAACTGTTTTTTCAACGAACGACCGCAAGGCATGGCGCGAGTCTTTGTTGCCGGGAGATACCAGTTCCACTACTGCAACAACCCTGCCTAGTGAATGACGGACCACAACTCGATTTGCTTTCGCAGCATACCGTTCGGTCGCAACCGGGATCACAAATTGAGTTTTCGGTTGTGGGAGAGCTTCGGTCATCGTCGTCGCGTTAGCTTCATTCACAGAGAACAGTATGTCGTTTTGCTGGAGGGTTACGACATCTGGCTCAGGGCCACCAATGACTTGCTCCGCCATTGCAATCATCCCATTGGGTAGCAAACCGGCATTCAAGCGATCCATGATGGCGGCTATCCAACGATAATGAAAATTATGGTAAACACCGGATTGGACTTTGGACCAGTCGTGCATCGGCATGTTCGCATCCTTGGTTCGGTGGTCTGGTGTCGGCTTACGGACATGAAAGAACCGTCAAGTATACCCGTTCCACGTTAGTTTGGTACGCACTTGCGACTCTGAGGAATCGCCCCTCATCCCCAACCCTTCTCCCCGGAGTACCGGGGCGAAGGGAGCAAGAAACTTTAGTGAACGCTTTAGGTTGCGACATGAGAAGCGTATCGCAGGAAGTAAGTGACGAGTCAGAAGAAGTAATACTATTCTCACGGCAAAGACCCAGGCGATGTATAATCATTTTCCGAGCATCAGACAAAGCTGAAGGCCGTTGAGTTTCGGCAAGATTAGAGCTCACTACGACTCTGTCAGCGCTAAATAATTAATCGAGCATACGATGACTGCAATCAGATCGATCTTGTTTACCCTTCTTTTGCTTAATTGTGTTCCAGCCTTAGGTAATGACGCCGATGTCAAACGCCGTGAGCAAGCGGTGGTGACCGTGAAGCGAGCGACCGAATTTTATCGCACGCAAGTCGCAAGTCATGGCGGTTATGTTTATCACTACTCACTCGACCTTAGCCAGCGGTGGGGCGAAGGAGAAGCGACCAAGGATCAGATTTGGGTTCAACCGCCCGGCACTCCGACAGTTGGTCTAGCTTATGTCGCAGCCTACAAAGCAACCGGTGATCATTACTACCTCGAAGCGATCGAAGAAGTCGCTGCGGCTCTCATCTACGGACAACTCGAGTCGGGAGGTTGGACGAACTGCATCGATTTCAATCCCAAAGGCGCAAGAGTCGCGCAGTATCAAAACGGGCGTGGCGGTGGCAAGAACAACTCGTCGCTCGACGATGGCCAAACACAAACCGCGATTCGCTTCATGATTCAAGCCGACGCGGCTTTCGAATTCAAGAACGCGACCATTCATAACGCAACAATGCGAGCCCTCGATGCGTTACTGGCCGCGCAGTTTCCTAGCGGCGGCTTCCCTCAAGTTTGGACTGGCCCCGTTGCAATACAGCCGATCGTTCAAGCGAACTATCCAAAGCATGATTATCGTACGGAGGGCCGCGTTAAAAACTATTGGGACATGCCGACACTCAATGACAACGTTTGCGTTCACGTTGCCCACGCCCTCCGAGATGCGCATCAGATTTACAAAGATGCCAAGTACCTCGACGCTTTGAAAAAGCTCGGCGACTTCTTGCTGCTCGCGCAGATGCCCGAGCCACAACCCGCTTGGGCTCAGCAATACAATTACCAGATGCAGCCCATCTGGGCGCGGCGTTTTGAACCTCCAGCCATCGCGGGTCATGAATCGCAAAGCGTTGTTGGTCTGCTCATTGAGATCGCTGAGCTGACCCACGGTGAAAAATATCTCAAGCCTCTACCGGCAGCCATTGCTTACTTGCGGCGCAGTACTCTGCCCGGCGGTCAGATCGCTCGCTACTACGAATTAAACACCAACCGTCCACTTTACATGCACCGCGACGGCGATGAATATTCGCTGACTTTCGATGACAGTGATCTCCCATCGCACTACTCATGGAAATCCCAGTCGCAAGTCGACAAACTGCAAAAGCAACTCGACAATTTCGGCAAACCAACTAAACCCAAAAAGTACACCAGCCAAGAGGTCGGTCAGATCATCCAAGACCTGGATGCCAACGGTCGCTGGGTCACCACCGCAAGCGGCGATCGACTGGTCGGTCAAGCCAAGCTCAAGCCCGGCGAACAGTTCATCTCATCCGCCGCGTTCAGCGAAAATCTGACGACGCTCAGCGGTTATGTACTGACTGAGTAATAATCGGGCAAAAAGATGGCTGGGCAAAAAATGGGTTCATCCGGAATTTGCGTACGTAGGGTTGGTTTTGTGTGCCACTGGTTTGCCAGTGTGAGCGCAGGCGTCTACTTTGAATAGTGAGGAACTTTCCAACGCCATAAACGTAACGAGGGAATTCGCC
>JANODD010000045.1:0-3018 GCA_031412515.1 Planctomycetia bacterium
GCCAGATGCACGCGATTGCGTTCACCACCGGACAACTTGCCAACCTTCTTCTCTTGATCCGGGCCTCGGAAGTTGAACTTCGATACATAAGCGCGAGAGTTTAATTTCCTGCCGCCCATCTCGATGATGTCATGTCCGCCGCTGACCTCAGTGAAAACGCTCGCTTCAGGGTCGAGCGCATCGCGATTCTGATCGACATAGCCAAATTCAACGGTTGGGCCGACACGCATCGTGCCTGAATCAGGTTGTTCGTCTCCGACGAACATCCGGAACAAGGTTGTCTTACCAGCTCCGTTAGGACCAATCACACCGACGATGCCACCGGCGGGCAGTCGGAAAGTCAGGTTGTCGATCAACAGTTTGTCGCCAAAGGACTTGGTGACATTCGTCGCTTCGATGACCAATTCGCCAAGGTGCTTGCCGGGAGGAATCTGCAGTTCGAGTTCGTCTGGTTTATCTTCAAATTGCTCGGCGGCCAATTTTTCGTACGATGTGATACGGGCTTTGCTTTTAGCTTGACGAGCTTTCGGTGAACTGCGGATCCATTCGAGCTCTTTCGCCAAAGTCTTTTGACGGCTGACTTGTTGCTTCTGTTCACGCACCAGTCGCTCGCGCTTTTGCTCGAGCCAAGCTGAGTAGTTGCCTTCAAAGGGAATCCCTTGACCGCGATCCAGTTCCAAAATCCACTTGGCCACGTTGTCCAAGAAGTAACGATCGTGGGTTACGGCAACGACGGTTCCCGGATACTGGTCCAAGTGCTGTTCGAGCCAATGGATGGCTTCGGCGTCCAAGTGGTTCGTGGGTTCGTCGAGCAACAGTAGGTCGGGCTGTTCAATCAACAACTTGCATAATGCCACGCGGCGCCGTTCGCCACCGGACAGTTTTGACACGTCGGCATCGCCTGGTGGTAGGTTCATAACAGTCATGGCAACTTCGACCGAGCGATCCAATTCCCACAAGTTGTTGGAATCGATAATATCCTGAAGCCGCGCCATCTCGTCGTAGAGTTTTTGCAGTTTTGCTTCATCGGTCACTTCGCCGAGCAAGTTCGAAATTTCGTTAAAGCGATCGAGAACAACCCGGCGGGTAGCGACTGCTTCTTCGACGTTGCCTTGCACGTCTTTGTTCGGATTCAGCTGCGGTTCTTGGGACAAGTAACCTGCGGTAAATCCGGCAGACAACTTGGCTTCACCGTCAAACTCCTTGTCCTCGCCTGCCATAATTCGCAGCAGCGTACTTTTACCTGCACCGTTGGATCCGAGAACGCCAATTTTTGCGCCAGGGTAAAAAGAGAGCCAGACATCTTTAAGCACTTCTTTTTGGCCGTGCTTCTTGGTCATCGACTGCATTGAAAAGATGAATTGCTTGCCCATTAGCCTGTTTTCCTCTGATTGTTCGATGACAAGATCATTGCGACATCCTGGCGACTCTATCCGCTCCAACGAAAATTTACCCGTTAATAGTGCTTTCACAAGGCCAACCGCGGTCCGGGCACTTTGAAACTACCCCGCGCTTCAAATACAATCAGAGCTGCTCGGTTAACGTAGCCTAGGCATCCTGCCTGGGTCTGCCTCTGCCTGGGCCGGCTTCTGTTTAAATCCCAGGCAAGATGCCTAGGCTACCTGCCTCAACACCTTTGTCCCGCATCTAAAGGGAAATCCATGCTCCTTACCACTAAAAATTTTCGGACTCTGACGCTTATGCCGCTAATTTGCGGAAGTGTCATTCTAATCGTGCCAGCCCCGAATTTGCCTGCTCAGGAGAAGAAGCCCGCCGAAGCAACTGCCGACAGCGGACCTTGGCTTAGTTCCATCGCGTGGTTGGACAATGCCCAGTTAGTCGCCACCAAGTCAGATGGGCTGCTACTTCGACCAGCTCAAGCCGTCAAACTTGCCGCCGCCGATCCTGCCAAATTGGAGACCGTCGGCGAGCAGGAAACATCGCTCTGGAGTGTTTTGCCCATCGGCGGGGCCAAGTTCGTTACGACCGATTACAAAGGCGGACTCTATTTGTACGGCGACGGTGAGGCGAAGAAATTCGAGTGTGAAGCGCGTTGGATTCGTGCCACTGCCAAAGCTCCAGGTGACGCAGAGATTCTTGCAGGTACTGAAGACGGCAAACTCGTCGTGCTCTCCATCGCTGACAAGAAGGAGGCTCGACGCATCGACGCCCAAGCCGCCGCGATTTTTGACATCACCTTCAATCACAAGGGGGACCAGCTCGCCACATCTGCCGGCGATGGCACGATTAAAGTATTCAGTTGGCCGAAGCTCGACTTGATCGGCAGTATGTCGCGCGGGAAAGAAGCTATATGGAGCGTTGCATTCTCGGACGATGATACACAGTTGATCAGTGGCGGGGCCGATCGCCGCGTTCAGCTTTGGGATCTCGCCAAAAAGAAATCAATCATGAGTCTGCAGATGACGTCGGATTGGATCACCAGCATTGTTCCGCTGCCGGGCACTTCAGCCGTCGCTTGTTCGGCGATGAATGGAAAAGTCTTCTTGGTCGATTACAAGACGATGCTTCCGATCAGTCACAGTGACGTTGCCAAGAGTGCAATTTGGTCCATGGCTCTATCACCAGATGGAACACAGGTTGCAATTGCGACTCGCAAACACGGTGCATCGGTGATGGCAATTGCTCCTTGGGTCGAATCCGCCAAGCAATCCGCCACCAGTGAAGCAGGAAAAGAACAAGCTCCTGCACCAAAGAAGTAAGTAAGGAGGAAATAGGCCTGCGTTAGGAACCCTGTGTGTGAGGAACCCTGTGTGTGAGGAACCCTGTATGTGAGGAACCCTGTATGTCGGGAAACCTTCATGTTAGGAACCTTGTGTGCTGGGAACCTTGTGTGCTGGGAACCCTGTGTGCTGGGAACCCTGTGTGCTGGGAACTGGGATGACTGAAAGTCGGTAGCGGAATGCGTCAAGCATTTCGTGCATGCAACTTTGGCCCGCAATATCAACTCCCGAAAGCCTTGACGGCTTCCGCTACTGCGTTTGTTCACGACTTTCCGAC